>JBKEGM010000050.1:0-11885 GCA_046710005.1 Natrialbaceae archaeon | reverse complement strand
TACACGCTTCGGTCGCTGAGGAGGGAGAGAAGATACTGAACGGTGTGGATCTCGAGGTCGACACAGGTGAGATTCACGCGCTCATGGGCCCGAACGGCAGCGGGAAGTCCACGATGGCGAAAGTCATCGCCGGGCACCCGGCCTATGAGGTTTCGGAGGGAGAGATCCTGCTTCACCTCGATGGGGACGAATTCGACATCGACGTCCCGGCGGACAAACGAACCTGGGACCTTCGCGAACTCGAACCCAACGAGCGCGCCGCGCTCGGTATTTTCCTTGGATTCCAGTATCCGGCGGAGATCGAAGGCGTCACGATGGTGAATTTTCTCCGGACCGCACTCAATGCAAAGTTCGAGGAACTCGACGAGTTGTTCTCGGAAGCCGAGGATCAAGAAACCGAGGACGAAGCCGGTTACGATACTTCCCCCATGGAAGGCCCGGCCGACGAGGGCGAAATCGGCGTCGCCGAGTTCCAGCAACTCCTCCAGGAGAAGATGGAGCAACTCGATATCGACGAAAAGTTCGCCCAGCGGTATTTGAACGCCGGGTTCTCCGGTGGCGAAAAGAAGCAAAACGAGGTGCTTCAGGCCGCGATTCTCGAGCCCGAAATCGCCGTGCTCGACGAGATCGATTCCGGCCTGGACATCGACCGCCTGCAGGACGTCTCGAACGGGATCAAAGCACTGCGCGACGAGCAAGGCACGGGCGTTCTCCAGATTACCCACTATCAGCGGATCCTCGACTACGTCGAACCAGACCGCGTTCACGTCATGCTCGATGGTGAGGTCGTCATGGACGGGGGCCCCGAACTCGCGAAGAAACTCGAGGACAAGGGGTACGACTGGGTCCGCGAGGATGTCTACGAGGCGGCGTAACCACTTATGCCTAGGAACAACGTCATAAGTAAGGGAACGTAATTACACCAGATCACAATGAGTTCAGAAGACCTCAAAGAAACCGATACCGAAGCCGAGTTCGACTTCAAGGACGATCAGGAGGCCGCCTTCGCGGCCGAGAAGGGCCTCACCGAGGAAACGATCAGGCTGATCTCGGAGGACAAAGACGAGCCGGAGTGGATGTTGGAGCGTCGCCTTCGCGCCCTGAAACAGTTCCAGGAGATGCCGATGCCGACCGACTGGCCGGGCCAGCCGGACCTCTCGGAGATCGACATTTCCACCCTCGTTCCCTATATCCGCCCGGATATCGAGACGCGTGGTGGCGTCGATGACTGGGAAGATCTGCCGGACGAGATCAAGGACACCTTCGACAAACTCGGCATTCCCGAGGCCGAGAAGGAGGCCCTCTCAGGCGTCGGCGCCCAGTACGAGTCCGAGATCGTCTACCAGAACATGAAGGAGCAGTGGGAAGAGAAGGGCGTCATCTTTATGGACATGGACAAGGCGGTTCAGGAACACCCCGACATCGTCAAGGAGTACTTCATGACGAAGAACGTGCCGCCGTCGGACAACAAGTTCGCGGCGCTGCACGGTGCCGTCTGGTCGGGCGGTTCGTTCGTGTACGTCCCCGAGGGCGTCACGGTCGAGATGCCCGTCCAGGCGTACTTCCGAATGAACTCGGAGGGGATGGGTCAGTTCGAGCACACGCTCATCGTCGCCGAACCGCATTCGGAGGTTCATTACATCGAGGGCTGTTCCGCCCCGCAGTACGCCAGTCACAACCTCCACAGTGGAGGCGTCGAGGTGTTTGTCAAGGAGGGCGCCCACGTCCAGTACTCGACCGTGCAGAACTGGTCGAAGAACACCTACAACCTGAACACCAAGCGAGCCATCGCCGAACAGGACGCAACCATGGAATGGATTTCGGGCAGTATGGGCTCGAAGGCCACGATGCTGTACCCGAGTACCATTCTCAAGGGCCGTGGCGCAACGGACAACCACATCACCATCGCCTTCGCGGGCGAGGGCCAGGACATCGACACCGGCGCGAAGGTCTACCACAACGCGCCCGACACGAAGTCCACCATCGAGTCCAAGTCCATCTCCAAGGACGGCGGCCGCACCAACTACCGCGGCCTCGTGCACATTAGTGACGGCGCGGAGAACGCCTCGACGTCTGTCGAGTGTGACGCGCTGATGTTCGACAACGAGTCCACCTCGGACACGATGCCGTACATGGAGATCCAGGAGTCGAAGGTCGACGTCGCCCACGAGGCGACGGTCGGCAAGATCGGCGACGAGGACGTCTTCTACCTCCAGTCGCGCGGACTGGACGATGACGACGCCAAGCAGATGATCGTCGCCGGGTTCATCGAACCGATTACAGAGGAACTGCCAATCGAGTATGCGGTCGAACTCAACCGTCTCATCGAACTCGAGATGGAAGGGAGCCTCGGATAGATCGACACATGAGCACGCAGGTACACAAGAACCTCACGGAGGAACAGGTCACGGAGATATCCGAGCGCCTCGACGAACCCGAGTGGCTCCTGAAGACCCGGTTGGATGCGCTGTCCGCGCTGGCGGACCTGGACATGCCGTCTGTCATCCGCACGCCCGGGCGAAACTGGACGAATCTCGACGCGCTCGAGTTCGAATCGTTCGTCGACCCGCTCGACCGTGCCGAGGAGAAAAATCGCGTCACGCCCGAAAACGTGGAGGTGCTGGAGTGGAGCGAGGCGCTGGCCGAACACGGCGACCTGATCGAGGAGCAGTTCGGGTCGGTCGTGGATCCCCAGGAGAACTACCTCACGGCGCTCTCGACGGCGCTGTTCAGCACTGGGACGGTCGTCTACGTCCCGGAAGGCGTGGACGCCCAGGACGTGACGATCCGGACCACGATGAACTCGCGGTCGCTGTTCAACTACACGCTCGTGATCACCGAGCAGTCCTCGTCGGCGACGATCCTGGAGCGCCAGGAGACCGGCGAAGGGGCGGAGACCCCGCGGTACTATTCGGGGATCGTCGAAATCGTGGCGGGGGAAAACAGCAATGTCCAGTATGGCACCCTCCAGAACCTGTCCGAGGAAACCTACAACTACACCCTCAAGCAGGGGACTGCGGGCACGTACGCCGAAATCGACTGGATCGAAGGGAACATCGGGTCACGCCTGACCAAAACCGAAGTATCGACTCGGCTGGCGGGCGAGGCCTCGGAGACGAAAATCGTCGGCGCGTTCTTCGGCCACGAGGACCAGCACTTCGATCTGGACTCGAAGGTCTGGCACCGCGGGGAACACACCACCGCGGATCTCGTTACCCGTGGCGTCATCGACGATGTGGCCCGATCGGTCTACGAGGGGGTCCAAGACGTCGGCCGTGAGGCCTGGGATACCAACTCCTACCAGCGCGAGAACACCCTGATGCTGAGCGACGAGAGCGAGGCCGACGCCTCCCCGAAGCTCATTATCAACAACCACGACACGGAGGCCTCCCACTCTGCGACCGTCGGCCAGGTCGACGAAGAGGATCTCTTCTACATGATTTCGCGCGGTGTCGGGCGGCGCGAGGCCCGAAACATGCTCGTCGAGGGCTTTTTCGTCCCCGTCCTCGAGGAGATCGAGATCGACGAGTTCCGCGAGGATCTCGACGACTTGATCGTTCAGCGCCTGGACGAATCGGCCTGACGACGGAGTGGTTGGGGCTCATTTGTTGCATTCTCAGTGAACCCTTAAGTTCCACCACCCCGGAACCCAAACCATGAGCCTCGGGCAGCGTGTTGCCGACGACCATCAACTCGCACGCCTCCTCCAGATCGGGGTCGTGATCGAGGATCTCGTCGAGTCCCGTGCGGAGCATCATCTCGATTCGCTATCGTCACCGGAAGCCTCAATCGACGAGGATGTTCGAGAACTGCTCGACGCAGCGATCGACCGAACCGCGGAGCATCGCGGCCGCCTCGAAGGGATCATCGACGATCTGGACGTCGATCCCGTCCCCTACGAGGAGATTGATGCCCTCGTCGAGGCGACGTATGCCCAGACAGCACCGGAGGATTTCGACGATCTGCTGTACGACCAACTGTGTAACGAGGAGACAGCCTACAAGTTCTACGACGATCTGATCGAAGCGATCGAGGAATCGGATTCCGATTTCGAGATGGACGCGGAACGGGTCCTGACCGTTCTCAGGGAGATCCGTTCCGAGGAGGAAACGGGCGTAGAGGCGGTGACGGAGATCATGGAGCGTCGATCATGACCGTGTCGAGGGGGGCCAGCATATGAATACCGCAGATCAGTACCTGAAGGCGATCTATCTCGCACAGACTATCGAGGACGGTCCGGCGTCGACAGGGACCCTTGCGGATATGCTCGACGTCACACCGGCCAGTGCCAACGAGATGATCGGCAAACTCGAAGAGCGAGGGTTCGCCGACCACGAGAAATACAAGGGCGTGAGACTCACGGAGGATGGGATCGTTCGGGCCCGCGAGGCGCTCGAAACCTACTGTATTCTCGAACGGTTCCTCGCGAACGTCCTCGAGGTTGAGGCGTATCGCGAGGAGGCCAAGGCGCTCGAGAGTGTCATCGATGACACCGTCGCGGACCGACTCGACACGATCATCGATCGGCGTTCGGAATGTCCCGACTGTTTTGCTGCCGAGGACGACGGGTGCGAGTATCTCGAGGTCGATTTAGAAGCTGATTGACGGCCAGGTCGCCAGTTGGACGACCGGGCCGTCGGTGTTCGAGCCTCATTATGTTCGTCCTTCTCAGGTGGCGGGCCCGATCGGGATCGATTCCATTTCGATCTCGGCGGAACTGCCCGACGGAGGCCATACTCCCCTTAAAATAATGGCTCAGAATGTAATTGGTGGGGCGTCTTTTATTCAGTCGAGAGAGACATGGCTTCGAACAATGCAGTTGCAGCGACGGCCGAATTCGAGCTCGATGAGGACGAGCTCGAGGCGGCCCTGTCGGACTTTCCGGCGGGACAGGAAGGAATCTTGCCGGCCTTGCACGAGGCCCAGGAGATGTACGGGTATCTTCCGGAGGCAGCGCTCGAGAAAATCGCGGACGTCTGTGGAACGCCCCTGTCCGACGTAGTCGGGGTCGCCACGTTCTACGATCACTTCTCGCTCCAACCCCAGGGCGATCACACGATCCGGGTTTGTACGGGGACGGCCTGTCACGTCAACGGGGCCGACGACACCCTGGAAACCCTCCAGTCCGAACTCGACGTGGTTCCGGGCGAAGTCACCGACGACGGCGCGTTCACGCTGACTGACGTCCGGTGTGTCGGCGCGTGCGGCCTCGCGCCGGTCGTCATGGTCGACGACGAGGTCGAGGGCAGCACGACGCCCGAGGACGTCCCGGCGATGATCGAGAAGTACCGGGCAGGAGGTGACTGACCGGATGTCGAACGCGACGGACTCGCCGGACGAAGACGGTGGGATGCGGCTCATCACCTGTGCCGGCACCGGGTGTGTCTCGTCTGGGTCACTCGACGTCCACGAGGCACTCGCCGATCGAATCGCCGACCTCGAGGACGAGGAGGTCGAGGTTGCCCTTCAAGGGTCCGAGACGGAGGCCGACGCAGACGTCCCGACCGCTGGCGGAGCCCACACTCAGGTCAGCGGATGCCACGGATTCTGCGAAGAAGGGCCGCTGGTTCGGATCGAACCCGAAGGGGTACTCTACACCGGCGTGTCTACGGAAGACGTCGACGACATCGTCGAGCAGACGGTGAAGGGCGGCGACGTCGTCGAGGACCTCTGCTATCACTCCTCGGATAACGGAGTGTACACGCGCGAAGAAGACATCCCGTTCTATCGCGGCCAGGAGCGCGTGGTCCTCTCGAACTGCGGCCGGATCGATCCCGAGAGTATCGAGGACTACCAGGACGAAGGCGGCTACGACGGCCTCGAACGGGCGCTGACCCGGATGGATCAGGACGAGGTCTGGCAGGCAGTCAAGGACGCCGGCCTTAGGGGCCGCGGCGGTGCCGGATTCCCGACCGGCCTGAAGTGGGAATTCGCGGCCGACCAGGACGCCGGCGAGAAGTACGTCGTCGCGAACTGCGACGAAGGCGACCCCGGCGCATTCATGGATCGCAGCCTGGTCGAGGGCGACCCGCACCGCCTCGTCGAAGGAATGGCCATTGCGGGCTACGCGACCGGCGCGTCGACGGGCATCGTCTTCATCCGGGCCGAGTACCCGCTGGCCGTCGAGCGGATACAGAAAGCTATCGAGGACGCCCAGGAGGCGGGCTACCTCGGCGAGGATCTCTTTGGGACTGGGTTCGACTTCGATCTGGAGGTCAAGAAAGGCGCGGGCGCGTTCGTCTCCGGCGAGGAAACCGCGCTCATCAAGTCCATCGAGGGCAAGCGCGGCATGCCGGACCCGCGACCGCCCTACCCGGTCGAGTCCGGCCTGTGGGGCCAGCCCACGACAATCAATAACGTCGAAACGCTGGGGAACGTCCCCGAGATCGTCCGCCACGGGGCGGACTGGTTTGCCGGCATCGGCAGCGAGGACAGTCCCGGGACGAAGACGTTCGCGGTGACGGGCGACGTGGCGAACACCGGGCTAATCGAGGTTCCGATGGGGATCACGCTCCGCGAGGCCATCTACGACGTGGCCGGCGGCGTCGTCGGCGACGAATTCAAGGCCGTCCAGATCGGCGGCCCGTCGGGTGGCTGTCTCGCCGAACAGCACCTCGACATGCCGATGACCTTCGACTCGCTGCAGGAGGCCGGCGCCATGATCGGCTCCGGCGGCTTGGTGGTCATGGACGAGAGCACCTGCATGGTCGAGGTGGCGCGCTATTTCCTCTCGTTCACCCAGGAGGAGTCCTGCGGCAAGTGCCCGCCCTGCCGGGTCGGCACCAAGCGGATGTTGGAGATCCTGGAGAAATTCACCGCGGGAGAAGCGACCGAGGAGGACCTCGAACGGCTGGAGGAACTCTCCGAGTACGTGGCCGACTCCTCGCTCTGTGGGCTGGGCAAGACGGCGCCGACGCCCGTCGACACCACGCTCCGGTACTTCAGGGACGAGTACGAGGCCCACCTCGAGGGCGAGTGTCCGGCCGGCGAGTGCGACTTCGCCGGTTCGGGGGGCGAGTCGAGCGGAACAGGCGAAGCCAGCGAACCGATGGAGGGAGTCCAGTAGGAGGGATCCAGTATGGCACAAGCACAACAGCAGACCGAGACGGTCGAGGTGACGATCGACGACGAGACGTACGAGCTCGACGAGAACGCGACGGTACTAGAAGCCGCGATGGAGCACGGCGTCGACATCCCGACGCTGTGTCACATGGACGGGCTGGAGAACACCGCGGCTTGCCGGATGTGCCTCGTCGAGACCGGGGACGGCGGCGACCCGGTGGCGGCCTGTTCCCTGCCCGTCGAGGACGGCCTGACGGTCGAGACCGACACCGAGCGACTGCGACGCTCGCGACGGAACACCCTCGAACTCCTGCTGTCGGAGAACTGCGTCGACTGCCTGACCTGCGAGCAGCGCGGCGGCTGCGAACTGGCCGAACTCGCCTACGAGTACGACGTCGACATGGAGCAGTACGACGGTGGTGGCGGCCGGTTCGATCCGATGACGGACAACCCGTACTTCCAGTTGGATCACGACAAGTGCATCCTCTGTGGTCGCTGCGTCCAGGCCTGCGACGAAGTGCGGCACAATTCGGCGATTGGCTTCACCGGCCGGGGCATGGAGACGAAGGTGAGTCCGCCGCTGGACCGATCGCTCGTCGACACCGAGTGCAAGTTCTGCGGACAGTGCGTCGACTCCTGTCCGACCGGGGCGCTGACGGCGAAGGACCGCCTGGGTGCCGCCCGCGAGGAGGATCTTGAAACGACGTCGACGATCTGCACCTACTGTGGCGTCGGCTGCCGGATCGAGTTCAAACACAAGGACGGCGAGATTCTCGACGCCTCGATCGTCGACGACGCCGATATGGCTCCCGCGAACGGGAACCGAATGTGCGTGAAGGGCCGGTTCGCCTTCGACTTCGTGAACGACGACGAGCGCCTGACGAAACCGCTCATCCGGGAGGACGGCGAGCTTCGCGAGGCCTCCTGGGAAGAGGCAATCGACTACACCGCGGAGCGCCTGAAGGAGATCCGCGAGGAACATGGCGCCGATGCCGTCGCGGGACTAGCGTCGGCGACCTGCACGAACGAGGAGAACTATGTCTACCAGAAGTTCATGCGGGCCGCGTTCGGAACGAACAACGTCGACCACTGCGCCCGCCTCTGTCACGCGTCGACGGTCGCCGGGCTGGGTCGCGCGTTCGGTAGCGGCGCGATGACCAACTCGAACGGGGAGATTCGGGACGCCGACGTCATCCTGATCACCGGGTCGAACACGACCGAGGCCCACCCGGTTCTTGGCCTCGAAGTGCAGGAGGCCGTGGAGAACGGTGCCGACCTGATCCTGGTGGACCCCCGCGAGATCGAAATCGCGGACGAGGCGGACCTCCACCTGCGCCAGACGGGCGGGACCGACATCGCGTGGATCAACGGGATGCTCAACGTCATCCTCGAGGAGGGGCTCGTCGACGAGACGTTCATCGAGGAGCGCACCGAGAACTTTGAGGAACTCAAGGAGACGGTTCAGGACTACCCGCCCGAGAAAGTCGAGGAGATCGCCGGCGTCGACGCCGAGAAGCTCCGCGAGGCGGCCCGGATCTACGCCGGGGCTGACCGGGCGTCGATCCTCTACGCCATGGGGATCACCCAGCACAGCAACGGGACGGACAACGTCCTCGCGCTTGCGAATCTCGCGATGGCCACCGGGAACCTCGGCAAGGAGTCGGCCGGCGTCAACCCGCTCCGCGGCCAGAACAACGTCCAGGGCGCGTGCGACCTCGGCGCTCTCCCGGACGTCTATCCCGGCTATCAGGCGGTCGACGACTCCGAGATCAACGAGACGTTCGAGGCCCACTGGGACGCCGACCTGCCCGAGGACCCCGGGCTGACGATCACCGAGATGATCGACGCCGCCCGGTTCGGGAACGTGAAGGGGATGTACGTGATGGGCGAGAACCCGATGGTGAGCGACCCGCACCTCCGTCACGTCCAGGAGGGCCTAGAGGAACTCGAGTTCCTCGTCGTTCAGGACATCTTCGAGTCCGAAACCGCGGAACTGGCGGACGTGATCCTGCCGGCGAAGGCCTTCGCCGAGAAGGAGGGCACCTTCACGAACACCGAGCGCCGGATCCAGCCGCTGACGAAGGTCGTCGACGCGCCCGGCGACGCGAGGGAGGACTGGGAGATCGTCGGCGAGCTTGCCAAGCGGTTCGACTACCCGATGGCGTACGACTCGGTCCACGAGATTACCGACGAGATCGCCGCCGTGACGCCGATATACGGCGGTATCGTGGCCGACAGGCTCGACGAACAGGGGCTCCAGTGGCCCTGCGAGGACGAGGACGACCCCGGGACGAAATTCCTCTACGCCGATGACTTCAACCGCGAGAACGGCCTGGGCAAGTTCCACGGCGTGGAGTACCTGGACCCCGACGAGATCCCCGACGAGGAGTACCCGTTCCGGCTCTCGACCGGCCGGATGCTCTATCACTTCCATTCCCGGACCATGACGGGGCGTTCGCGCGCGATCATGGAACACGTCCCCGATCCGTACGTCGAACTCAACCCCGTGGATGCCGAGGAGTACGGTATCGAGGACGGCGAGCGCATTGCGGTGGCGTCTCGGCGGGGCGATATTGAGATCCCTGCCTTCGTGACCGACCGCGTGCCCGAGGGGACGATCTTCATTCCCTTCCACTTCGCCGAGTCGGCCGCCAACGAGCTAACGAACCCGACCCTCGATCCCAAGAGCAAAATCCCCGAACTCAAGGTCTGCGCCGCCCTGATCGACAAGATCGAGTAAGCGTCCCGGTTACCGGGATTCTCTTGCTCGTTTCCGACGACGGCAACCTCTTGTACCCCGCTCTGCAACGGTGAGCCATGCGTGCTGGCGTGATCGTCGCCGGTGGTCGCTCGACGCGGTTCGAGGGTGGCGACAAGGTGGTCGCCGACCTCGCGGGGGTGCCGATGATCCGACGGGTCGTCGATCGACTGACTGACGTGATCGACGAACTGGTCGTCAACTGTCGTGAGGATCAGCGCCAGGCGATCGCCGATGCACTCGCGGAGTATCCTCACGACGTCACGTTCGCCATCGATCCGGAACCAGGTCTCGGTCCGATGGCGGGCATTCGGACCGGCCTGTCGGCAACGAGGGCTGAATACGCCTTCGTCGCAGCGGGGGACATGCCGTTTCTCGAGGATTCATTCGTGGGCTACTTGTTCGATCGGGCGGCGGGTCACGACGCTGCACTGCCCAAAACCGAGGATGGGTACTTCGAACCCTTGCACGCCGTTTACCGGGTCGCGCCAATGGTTCGGGCCTGCGATGCAGCGCTGGATCGGGACGAGCGTCGGATCGTGGCTCCGTTACCCGATCTGGAGTATGTGGAGGTGGGCCCGAGCGAGATCGCGGCACAGGCGGATCCTCGGACCTTCGAGAACGTCAACACTCGGGGGGAACTGACCCAGGCAGCGGAGCGACTCGGGTAGGAGTCGTTCGGTCGGTGACGGAGTCTGGCCGCAAAAGGAATGGCGGACGCAGATCGCTATCGATTACCGATATCTTTCCATCGAGAACGCGCTTCGACCCGGGTTAGACAAGGGATCGAAGATAGAACCAGCGGTTCCGCCAGAGTTGAACGATCGTGGAAACCGCGATCACCGCGAGGAACGTGGTGGCGAGCAATAGCGGCGGTATCCAACCCAAAACCGGGACGTTAACCATCGACAGGACGACCAGAAGGAGTCCAATCGTCCCAAGCGTGCGGTAGAACTCACCCCAGGTCAGGCCGAATGGGGCGGTCATATCCAGGTAGCGGTTTATATTTCGGGCACCATCGCTCAACGATACTACCTTCCGGTTTTTGTCGTACTGGACGATGCCTTGGCGGTCGAGTTTCGGTAAGTGCGTTTGGTGGAGCGAGTTGTAGACGCTTCGCTTGATGTTTTTTGGCGGGGGCGACTCGCCTGTTTCTTCACACGCGATGTGTCGTGCGAGGTCCCGTAAGCTCATCGACCCCAACGATTGGCGAAGATGTTTGAGTACCTGCCGTCGCCGTTCGTTTCGAAGCAGGTCATAGATTTTCGACTCGTCGATTCCCCCTTTGCGGCTGGCTATTGCCATGGTTGCATTCCCCCTGATTGCTGCATCGTTCCCCCCGTTTGGAGTTAAATCGTCAGTAGGGGTGGCCACCTATAAATGTAGGGGGTATTTCGTAAAAGTGGTGTGGATATAGGTCGGATTGACTGGGAGACGGTCGGGCTTGGAAACTTCAAATGGGGGATTTCAGTCCAATAGTGACCGGTTTCGCCACGCATCGGTCGCTTAGCAACGTGCATCCCGCTCTTGCAAACGTGCACTTTGTTATTATATAAGGGGTTGTGAAATCAATGGGTGGGCAACGATAGCCCATACCAATGGCGGCCGACGGCACCCCGTCGGTCGGTGGTTCGACTCCGCCGGTGGGCGTCCCCGAAAGGGGGGAAACGACCAATGTCAGACGATCCAATCGAACTATCGCGACGAAAGATCCTGGCCGGCCTTGGGACGATCGGCGTCGCCTCAGCTGGGGTGGGGATGGGAACGTCCGCCTACTTCAGCGACGTGGAGACGTACGAAGACAACGTGCTTACCGCGGGCGCGCTCGACCTCACGGTCGACTGGGAAGAGCACTACTCCGACTGGTCAGATGACGAGGCGGCAGGGCCCGATGGCGGAACTCTCGACATTCAGATGTCCGATCCGGACGATCCGGACACCCCTGACGTCGACGAGGGGGCCGACTACGTCGGACTGCCTGATCCAACGGATCCGCTCATTTGGGTCCACGAAGAGGATCTCGGTGCGTTCATGGACAATACGTCCATCGAGGCGTACCCCGACG
>JBKEGM010000049.1:0-11890 GCA_046710005.1 Natrialbaceae archaeon | reverse complement strand
GTCTTGCCCTCGCCCAGCGGCGTCGGGGTCATCCCGGTGACGAGGACGAGATTGCCATCTTCGGCGTCGCCTTCGACGAGTTCGTCGATCTTTTCCTTGCTCAATTTGGCTTTGTAATCGCCATAGAGTTCGAGGTCGTCTTTGCCGACGCCGAACGGCTCGGTGATCTCCCAGATCGGTTTCTCTTCTACCGATTGTGCGATCTCGTAGTCAGTCTCGGGTTCAGCGGTCATTTCACCGATGGATACCCGCTTTCCCCACATTAATCTACTCATCTTGATTGATAGATCGCCCCGTTCGGGATGCGATTCCACACGATAATCGATGGGGCCAGGACGAACGAGCTCAACACACCGATAGACAGATTGGCTAGTAATCGGGTATGAATTGGGCTTTCCGTCGGATTTCAAGATTTTTGCGCGAGGGATAGTTAGGGAGTCGGGCTCGGTTGTATCGGTCCGATCGCACGGTTCATGAAGTCACAAGCCCGTGACAGTATTGGCCGATCTGCCCGTGCCCAATTCAGGCCGGTCGAAAACAGGGATTGGAATCAGGGCGTGGACGTCTTCACCCGGACAAACCGGACGGCTGCAACGGGGAGGGATTGAAACGTCCGGATGCAACACCGATGCATTGATTATTGGGGATTTCGAGCATTTCGAACGATATTGCACATTCACGCCCGTTCCCTCCGAATGGCGCTCCTCTTGACGGTCGTCCTGCTCGCGGTCCCGACTGCTGGCGGGTTCGTTACCCATCATACCACTCCTGACTCGACCAAAGCCACTGGTGAGTCAACGGTGACTCCCGACGCCGAGGCCTCCCGTCCAGTCAACCGAAGCCCTGATCGCCTGGTTTACGCTGTTGACGCGGCTGGGCCGGGACAGTTGCGGGTCATCAATCGATCGTCAGGAATGACGGTTTTCAGGACTACTGAGCACGAACTCTATCATGATGTCGATCCTTCACCTGTGGGTGAGGACACCCTCATGTACGTCGCGAGCAATGTCTGGGGGGAACGAACCTGCCCTGAGCGACTCGAGACGCCGTGTACCCGTAACGTTCTCGAGCGGATCAACTACTCAACTGGGGAGACCGAACGGCTATACGCCCGGTTCGTCAATTATAACGGGTCTTCCCAGACCCACGATGTCGACCGAATTTCCGAATCACGATATCTGATTGCGGATATCCAGTTCGACCGAATATACGAGATAAACACCCGGACCGGCGTCGTAGCGTGGTCGTGGAACGCCTCCTCCGAATACGACCGGTCGACGGGTGGGAAGCCTGGGGATTGGACCCACGTGAACGATGTCGAAGTCCTGTCCGAGGACCTGTTCATGGTGAATCTTCGCAACCAGGACCAGGTGGTGTTCGTTCACCGGGAGCGGGGGTTACTCGAGAACTGGACACTCGGCGCGGAGGATGAGTACGAAACACTGTACGAGCCACATAATCCGGACTATATTCCTGAAGAAAACGGGGGGCCGGCGATCCTCATTGCCGACAGTGAAAACAATCGCGTCGTCGAATACCAGCGCAGGAACGACTCCTGGGAACGGACCTGGGAATGGACCGACGAGAACCTGCAGTGGCCACGTGACGCCGATCGCCTCCCGAACGATAATACCCTGATCGTGGACTCCCACGGGACCCGCCTCCTCGAGGTGCGGCCCAACGGGACCATCGCCTGGGAACGAGAGGTCCCCAGAGGCGTTTACGATGCCGAACTCCTTTCGACCGGGCCGGAAAGTGCCGGCGGAGACAGCATGGCTCATATCAGAAGCGGAACGAATAAGAGCGATGTGAGCCGGGTCCAGGGGCTCGCCAAGATGCAAAAAGATTTCCTCGAACTCTTCCCTGCCCTCGTCCTTCATGGGTTTCTGTACCTTCTCCCGACGTGGGTTTCACCCATTGCGGGTGCGCTGCTTTTCCTCGACTTCGTGATCATCGCCCTGTGGGTCGCGGGGGAGGGCGTCCGCTTCGGTCTGGTTCGGTATCGTGTGGAATAACGGTATTTTTCCGCCAGGTTCGCGAACTGGTATTCGGTCTCGAAGGGCTCCGGGCCAACCGTTTCACCGATCAGGAAGCTACTCAACCTGGCCAATCTTCCCCAAGAGGCTGGATTTCAAGATGGCGGTGGCTGCGTCGACAGGTCAGGGAGACTCGCTTCGATCTCGGCCCGCTGATCCTCGAGCCGTTCAGGCAGGACCAGGCGTTCACCGAGTTCTTCGAGGGGTTCGTCGACCGTGTATCCCGGCGACGCCGTGGCGAACTCGAAGAGGACGCCGCCCCGGGTGCGGACGTAGACCGACTCGAACCACTTGCGGTCGATGATCTCCGTCGGCCGGAGGCCCTGGTCCAGAAGGATCTCGCGCCAGGCGGCCTGGTCGGCCGCGGTCACCCTGAACGCGACGTGGTGAACGGTCCCGGCACCCGGTTGCCCGCGCGGCATCTGGGAATCTTCGCGAAGGTCGACGACGTATCCGAGGTCGCCCCCGGACTCGTAGCGTTTTCGGCCGCCCTCGCTGTCGGTTTCCTGGAAACCCATTTCGCGGAGGAGCGGCGCGGTCGTGTCGGCGCTGTCCAGCGAGAGCGTGACGCCGAGAAACCCACGAATCGCGTGCGATTCGGGAACTGGGCCCTTTGGTAGGTTCCCATCGGGGGCCTCGAACCGTGCGACGAGTTCGAGTGGCAAACCATCGGGGTCTTGAAACGGAAGGACGGTTTCGCCGAACCGGTTCTTCGGTTCGTCGAGGTCGACGCCTGCGTCGGCCAGGCGGTCGAGCCAGTACTCGATCGAGTCGGCCGGGACCTGGAACTGGACCGTGCTCGCCTGTTCTGTTCCGGCCTGCCCCTGTCGGGCGTTCGGATACGGGAAGAACGTCATGCTTGTCCCTGGCGATCCCTCGTAATCGCCGTAGAAGAGGTGATAGACTGACGTATCGTCCTGGTTCACACTCCGTTTTACCAGTCGGAGGCCGAGGGTCTCCGTGTAGAACGCCAGGTTCTCGCTCGGGTCGCTTCCGATGGCGGTGACGTGATGGATCCCAGGGATAGCTGTTGGCACAGCGTGAGGCACGTGACGGTTCGGAATAACACTGTCGCCGGTTGTCGATGACGCCTTCATCAATGGGGTTTACGCGTTACCAGGGAGGGAATCCCCTACAGACGCTCGGGTCCAAAACTGACAAGTTATTGGCGTTGTATCATCGTTCCAAACGCGGAATGGGGGTCAATCGAAGTGGATAAATTCGCTTTCAAAACCTCAACAGCCCATTTCCCGTGTTACGAGGCTCAGCTGTGGTTGAATCGAAAAGAGCTTACGGGACAGTTTGGGCCATTCCGACGATCTGAAAAGGCCCATGGAACTTAAATATGCGGAAAATGAAGGGCCTATAATGGCTAAGGAGGTAATGGGATCGACGCTGGCAGCGGGTGAACGGAACCCACAGCGACTTTTCGTTGCGCTTGACGTCGAGATGGGTGAGGACAATCCCTGCCCGATATCCTGTTTTGATGAGTCGTTCGAGGACGTTCGTCATCAGGTGGGCCAGGAAGTGTGTCATATCGATGCGCAGGTTACTGACGCTTCCAGGGATTGCGCCAACAATTTCACGTCAATCGAACATATCGAAACCAAGATCCAACCGGACTGTGTCTGCCCAGTCTTCGTGAAGTATGGTTGCATTCCCCAGGTAAGCGAGACTGATGGTTCGAGTGTAATGGTCAAAACGTACCTTCCCGATCGTGAGCTTTTGAACGACCTCATCACGAGCCTCAAGTCCGTCGTGGAGAGTGTCTCTGTGTGGCGGCTCAAGCGAATCGACAACCAAGATGGCAAAAACAAAGAGAAGTTCGTCACTCTGGACCTCTACGAATTGACCCAAAAACAGCGCCAGGCGATTACCACAGCTGTCGCTGCCGGCTATTATGAAACTCCACGGGAAGTTTCGTTGGGGGAAATCGCCGACCGACTGGACATCACGAAATCAGCACTCAGCCAACGACTGAAAGCCGCCGAATCCAAGCTCGTGTCATCAGCGTTCTCACGCGCCTCGATTACCAAATGAATCACCGTCTCACACCCAATGTCTCACCAACAAGCCAAATCATCCGTTAACGCCCCGTCGTCTGCCACGGGGCCATCGCTCGTGGCCACGCTCGCAATCGAACCCGGTCAGGAAATGGACTGCCCGTTATTTACTGTCGACAAAGAGGTCGACTCCCTCGAACAGAACCTCAGCTTTGGGTGCGATCACAGGGAAGAGGACGGCCAAGGGTCCCCGGAGAAAGGCACCTGTAATACTGTCATCGCCTCCGACGCAGAGGCGAACACGGATCAGTATATGCAATCAGCCATAACCCCCGGCTGTTTCTGCCTTCAATTTCACGAGGTAGACTGTGTTCCAACGTTCGAACGAACGAATCAGAACAAGGTCATTGTCACGGTCCAGATACCCGACCGCGAAACACTCAAAGATTTGATTCGTCGAGTGCGAGCGACCGGGTCCTCAGTAAGCGTCAAGAGCATTTTGCAGTCGGGGAGTGACTCCGAAGATTCGATAGAAATCGACGTCTCGGAGGTTACCGAAAAACAACTCGAGGCCCTTGAGGCGGCAGTCGAAACCGGCTACTATGATACCCCTCGAGAGGCCGATCTGGAGGTCCTTGCGGACCGCCTGGATGTCTCCAAGTCGGCGATTTCTCAGCGGCTCAAAGCCGCTGAGTCCCGACTCACGCGGAAACTCGTCAACCAGATGTCGGGCCAGTAGGGCCCCAGGTCTTGAAACAGACTAATATACAGGTAAAACTACTCGGATTATCGAACCCTGTTTATTTGTATGGACCCGAGTACGTCGTCTAATTTCACTCCGACGAGTCCAGCCGGTTTCGGCCAGCAGCGGGTGACCGCCCAGCCGCTGAGACAGGGACCAGGCGCGTTGTCTCGAGGCGAAGGGGAGCGAAACGGTGACCCCTATGTCGAATAGCGACCCGCCGCTTTACGTGACGTTTCGTATCGAGGACCGATCGGTACTCCGGGACGTCGTCGAGGTGACTTCCTCGGAAGGTGACGCGGCCAAGATCGTCACTATCGTCGATCCAGAGGACGAACAATCCGAACAACTCTCCATCGAGGTCGGCCACCTAACGAAGAAGCAGTGGGAAGCCCTCCAAGTCGCTCACGAGAAAGGACATTACACGGCTTCGTGTGGCGGGCACCTCGGAGGGATCGCCGAGGAACTGGGCATCTCGAAGTCGGCGGTCTCACAGCGACTTCGGGCCGCCGAGTCGAAGATTATTTCAGCAATTCTCGGGACTGGAAGCGCTTGTTAGCCAAATTCACGGGAGTGGTAGCGCTCGGTCACCAGAGTGGAATCGCGACCCCGTTCGTTGAGGTCCTAAAAACCTGCATATTTTAGACGAATTCATAACGCTGGAGGTCCGCTTTACAATGTATGGGAAACGACGGACTATCGAATGACGTGAAAAATCGGGTTTCGAAGCGCCGGGAATCGAAACAAGGGACGACGGGAACCCTCATTATCAGCGATGACGAGGCATACGTCAACGACGAGATCAACATTCTGGGGCGGAATTTGCCCCCGAACGCTGAACTCGATTTGATCTGGCGGACAGTCAAAGGAAAATGGGGTGTCCTTCAGGGGAACGAAGTCAACGGGGTTCAATACCGTCCGCGCACCGTCCATGCGCTGACGGTGCAAACCGACGATGAAGGGAAATTTTCGGCTGAGTGGGAGATCCCGAAGGATTACGGTGGAGAACACACGCTGGAGGTCCAGGACGAAAACGACGAGGCGATGGCGAAAGCGTCGGTCACGGTCCGGCCCTGGTTCGAAGTCGAGGAAACCGAAGTCCCACTCGGTGGCTTCTTCACCGTCAAGGGCTACGGCATCGGCCCCAACGTCGTCGAGAACAACTTCCAGATCACCTGGGATAACGGTGTGGTTGGATTCATTACGGGTGTCAAAAATCACGGGACTGCGACTGCCCGAATTCGTGCCACCGGACCCATCGGACAACATCAGATCCAGATCTGGCGGAACTACCGTGGCGTCCCGTTCATGCAGAATAACACCCAATCCCCGTTCGGGGAAGTTGCCGCGGGGCGTCCGTACGCTTGGGACGTCGAAGTCACGGAACCCGACGGCGACCCTGGGGGCATCTGGGTCGAGGAACTCTTCGACGAGGCACCGCTTTCGGTTCATGTCCCCGAACCGGACGTGGAAAGTGATGCGTCAATCGGCATTACACCTCAGTCCGGCCAACCCGGCACCGATGCGGTCATCAGGGGCCATGACTTCCCTGAGAACACGGACGTGGAACTCCTCTGGCACTCACACACCGGTCACCGGGTCAAGGACATTCCGATCAAACCTGAGCCGCTGCCCGAGGTCTTGCCGACAGTCACGAGTGACGAGGACGGCTCGTTCCAGGTGGAGGTAACCATACCTAATGATAAGGGATCGACCCGACCGATTGCCGCCATGATCGATGGGCAATCCGTGGCCACGACCGGCTTCATGCTCCAACCGGATATCCTGGATGTCACCCCAACGAAAGCCGAACAGGGTGAAACGATCGAAATCGAACTGAGCGGTATCGGCTGGCCGACCTATGAAAACGCATATTTCTTCCTCTATGATAACAAACCGGTCGGCTACGTCTGTGGTCTCGAGGCTCGGACCGCCAAAACCGAGATCAAGGCCAGTGGGGAACCGGGGTATCACTATATCGACGTCTATCCGAGTTTCTTCGACGTGAAGGACGACGAGCCGAACTTCGAATTGAAACCCCACCTTTCTTATCTCGACAACCACCCGATCCGACCGCTGCCGGGCCTGCACATGGCCATCGAAATCACGGAATAAGCCCACGCAGGAAACCAGGTATGGTCGGGCTGAAATTGATACGGACGCTCTCGCTCCTCGTTCCTGTTGCCCTCTGGCAGGGGGCCGTCAGTGCTGGTGTTATCAGTTCGACCGTAGTCCCGCCGCCGATCGTGATCGGAACCCGGACGATCACCATGCTCGCTGAGGGCGATTTTCTGGCGCATTTGTTCACGACCCTTCGGCGGACGGCGCTCGCCGCCGGTGCATCTGCCCTGTTGGGTGTGCCGATCGGGTTTGCGATGGCGGGCAATCGCCGGATTCGAAACGTCCTCTCGCCGGTGATCTCCACGATTTTCGCGATCCCGGTCATTGCCCTCTTCCCGCTCCTTATCCTGGTTTTGGGAAGTACGGAAGCCGCTCTGGTGTTCACGGGAACGGTGGG
Organism: Natrialbaceae archaeon; assembly: GCA_046710005.1. GTDB lineage: Archaea > Halobacteriota > Halobacteria > Halobacteriales > Natrialbaceae > DATFIX01. The sequence goes on along the minus strand of JBKEGM010000049.1, from coordinate 4,591 downwards.
CTCTTTCATTCTGATCGTCTGGAACGCTCGCAATGGGGCCCAGGCGATCGATCCGGCCTACGTGGAGGTGGCCCGTGACAACGGAGCCACCGGCAAACTCGCCTTGCTCCGGGAAGTCTGGCTCCCGGGTGCCCTCCCACTCGTGTTTGTCGGACTTCGGCTCGGTTTGAGCATGTCGCTGTTGATCGTCACTGCAGTGGAGTTCGTCGCGGGTGGTAGTGGTCTTGGGTACGTGCTTTGGATCTCCTGGCAAGCAGACGTTCTCCCTGATATGTATGCAACGCTGGTGGTGGTCGGGATGATTGGCATAACGATAACGTACGGCCTCACTGTTCTCCGGACCCGACTCGTCCCCTGGGAGGATCTCGAACCCCGCACCGTCCTCGGGCCGTGAGTATTGTGATTCGGAGGTTCAGCCCTCTCGAGCCATGATGGGATGGTACACATTTAAAGTGTCCTGAGTAAATACAAGCCCTTTAAGGAAGCTGCACTAAAAAGACTGGAAAATGCAGGTGAAGTGATTCAGCCTTTCCAGAGGAAGTGATAATGATGGCAGAAGCTAACGCCGCGTTGGAAACCGGCTCTGAAGTCGCAGAAACGATCGGAGAGCAGACGCCGTCCAGGCGCACGTTCCTTACCGGGGTTGGGGCCGCGGGTGTCGCCGCGGTCGGTGGTTGTCTGGGCTCCTTGAGTGGTGGCGATGGGGGCGGCCCAGAAACGGTCACGTTCGGAACGTTGACCATTCCGGCCGTTGCTGAGGTGCTGATCGCCAACGACCGGGGCTATTTCGAGGAACGGGATATTTCACTCGACATCAAGCGCATTCAAAGTGCCCCGAAAGCTACCCCACAGCTCGCCAGTGGAAAACTCGATGTTGCCACCGGCGGGATCGGGGCCAGCCTTTTCAACTCCGTCGCCGGGGACGTCGATGTTCGGCTGGTCGCGGATCAGACCCAATACTGGCCCGGGCAACCCTCGGGGAACCGGATCTGGGCCAGGACCGCAGCCGTTCCGGACACAGACTCGATCTACGAGCTGCCCGAGGGCCTGACGATCGCGCTGCACGGCGCCGGGAACGTCGACTCGTACATCTGGGGTCGGATTCTGGCCCTAAACGACATGACGTGGGACGACGTGGACACAAAGGAGATCCTCTACACCAACATGCCAGTGACGATGGCCGAAGGGGAGATCGACGCCTGTGCGATTCCCGATCCGTTGGGCCTGCAGGTTGCTCGGAAGGCCGAGGCTACCCAGCTGGGGTATGCCTCTATGGTCGCGCCGCGAATGCAGATTGCGGGATACCTTTTCGGCGGTCCGTTCGCGAAGGACCGGCCCGACGTGGCGTCTCGATGGCTCGAAGCCTATCTCAAGGGTGTCCGCGAATATTACGAACTCGGCGGGTTCCCCAGTGACGAGGTTGCCAGGATCGTCAGCGATGAGTTCGGCTTGCCGAAAGGCGTGATCAAGGCCTCGGTTCCCTCGCTCCCGCACAAAAACGGCCGCGTCAACGAAGATAGCGTGGCGAACCAACAGGAGTTCTATGCCTGTCGCGGGAACGTCGAGGAAAAAGTCCCCACTGAGGACGTGATCGACGAGTCGTTCCTCGAGGACGCTCTAAACGAGGTCGGGGCCCTCGATCCAGAAGACGCAAGACCGACCGTCCAAACGATTCTACAGTGGAGCGAGAACGCGCCCAGACCCTATCCGCCAGTCGGCAAGATACGACCGCCAAACGAGTTCCCCATGGATTCCACTTGCTAATAATTGATACTGACCACCGATGTTACCACTTGAGAGCGACGTAAGCGAGACCCAGCGACCGGCCGAACGCCACGAGGGATCTGGCGACCCGCGGGTCCGTATCAAGGTTGAGGGTCTCGAGAAAACCTATCACTCGAACGGGGAACCAGTTCGCGCCCTTGAGGGTCTAGATCTGTCGGTGCGGGATCGGGAGTTCTTCTGCTTGCTCGGGCCCTCGGGCTGTGGGAAGTCGACGTTCCTCCGCGTTCTCAGTGGGTTACTGGAGCCCGATTCCGGAACGATCGACATCGAGTCGTCATCGGCCGATCGACCGAACTCGCGGTTGGTTTTTCAGGAGAAGGGGATCTTTCCCTGGAAGACGGTACTCGAAAACGTGGCGTTCGGGCTGAAAATGCGAGGCATGCCCGGTGACGAACGCCGGGAAATCGCCCACCAGTACATCGAGAAGGTGAATCTCGATGGGTTCGAAGACGCCTATCCACACCAACTGTCCGGTGGCATGAAACAGCGAGTTGACATCGCCAGGGCGTTCGCCAACGATCCGGAAATCCTGCTGATGGACGAGCCCTTTGGCGACCTCGATGCCCAGACGAAACGAAGCCTCCAACAGGAACTGGTCCGCCTGTGGCAGGACCGACCCAAGACAGTGGTGTACGTCACTCACGACATCGAGGAAGCCGTGCGCCTCGGTGACCGACTCGGCGTGATGACCGACCGGCCGGGTCGGATCGCCGAACTGGTCGAGATCGATCTCGATCGACCCCGAACCAGGGACAATCTCGACCTCGGACGGCTGGACGCGCTCCAAAACCGGGTCTGGTCGATTCTCGATAGGGTCGTGGACGACAACGACAGGCCAGGACAGCAATGAAGAGTCGGGAGACCCGTGGAACCCGTTTGATTTTGCTCCTCTGGCCGTTTGTCCTCCTCGCGATCGGCTGGGAGGTGGCGGCCCGGTGGGCAATCATCGATTATCGGTTCTTTCCCCCGCCATCCACGGTGCTTAGCCTGGGCGTGGACTTGTATCTCTATGGCGACTTTCTCACGCATCTCTTGGCGAGTCTCCGGCGGGTCCTTCTTGGCGGGCTGATCGGAACGACCAGTGGGATCTCCTTGGGGTTGCTCGCCGGTCGCACGCCGTGGGTCAGGGCAGTCGCCGATCCGCACTTGAGCGTGCTGTATCCCCTTCCCAAAATCGCCCTCCTCCCGGTGATGTTCTCCATTTTCGGCGTCAGTGAAACGGCCCGGATCCTCACCCTGGCGCTTGCCGTCGGTCTGCTGGTGACGATCAACACGATGGATGCGGTAACACAGATCGAGGAGAGTTACATCGAGGCCGCGCGAGACAACGGAGCCAACCGGCTGGAGGTCTATCGGGAGGTGATCCTTCCAGGCATCCTCCCACAGCTCGCCAGCGGATTGAGTCTGGGCTTCGGCGTCGCAATCGTCCTCCTCGTCATTATCGAAATGGTCGCGGCCGACGCCGGACTCGGCTACGTGATTTGGACCTCATGGCAACAGTTCAAGATCCAGCAACTGTACGTCGCGTTGTTCACGATCAATGTGCTTGGGCTGGTGTTCGTCCACGGCCCGGAGGAACTCGGAGACTGGCTCACTCCCTGGCAGCAAACATGAATCGCTCTGACCGATATCGCGAGACGCACCTACCGAACCCACTCAACCCATGACATCCGAAACCGACGACAACGACGATCGATCGAGCCTCGAATTCACGGACACTGTGAGCATCGAAACGGACAAAGAGACTCTCTGGACGTTCATATCCGATGCAGAAAACCTCGCGGACGTTGTTCCCGGCGCCAAGTCCGTCACCAGACACACGGAACGCCACTACGCCGTCGAGATCGAGCGCGGGTTCGGCCGTGTTTCGGTCGCACTCGACGGTGAGTTCGAACTCGTCGAGATGGACGAACCCGACTGGATCATCGCCGAGGGTGAGGCCTTCGACTCGACGACAGGCAGCACCTTCGACGTGCTCGCAGCGATGGAAATGGACGAAAACGAAAACGGGGGCGTGGACCTCTCCTACTCGGCCGAACTCTTTTATACCGGCGGGGTCGCGAGCCTTGGCGCGCGGCTACTCCGTAAGTTCATCGAGCGTGACGTCAACAAGTACTTCGAAAACGTGAGCGAACGGGTCGAATCGGAGTGATGTCCAAGGGGGGGAACGCGAAGTGATGTCCGAGGGGTGTCGACCGTTTTAGGCGTCGACGACGGTGAACGTGTTGTAGCCGCTGGCACCGAAGGTCTGCGATTGCGTGCCTTCACTTGCGTCTTCGGTGAGCTTCACTTCGATAGTGTAGTGATAGGCCCCAGGCTCGATCGGCGGATCCTCGTTCTCCATGTGCCAGACGCCGTTGTAGTAGAGATCCGCACCCTTTTCGGCGTGTTCGCCTTCGTACCCGGCCCATCCGCATTCCACGGTCTTGACTTCTTCTTCGTCGGAGTTCAAGACGGTGACCGTGACAGTATCGATCGGGCCCTGCACGGACTCCTCCCACTCGAAGTCCGGCGGACTGACCGGCATCCCACTCGAGGCCTCGAACACCCCGATGTCGAAACCGATCATCATATTCGGCGCGAACTGCCGATCGGGTTGACACCCGGAGGTGAACGCGTTGTCCTCGAATTCGGGCTGGCCAGCAGACCCAGTGTATAGATCGTCGGTGATCACGTAATCCAGCGGGTCCTCGTATTCGATGACCGTGAAGGAACTCTCCAGGATACCCACACTGGTGAAGTTTGCGTCACCGTCGGTGACTTCGACGGTGTATTTGACCGTCCCCGGCTCCGTATCCATCGGAAT
>JBKEGM010000048.1:0-11905 GCA_046710005.1 Natrialbaceae archaeon | reverse complement strand
GGACACGCCGCTCGGTCGGCGTGTCCTCGCGCGAAAATACTTCCTGCTGGCGTGCCTTTTCGACCTTGCGGTCGAGCGTTCTCTGAACACCCACCAGATTGCTCGACCGCGTTTTCCTTCATGCTACGGTTGACACCTCTGTGCGGCGACCAAACAGTTATTATGCTGTGTTCACCAAAATACAGGTGATGATTCGCATCGGATACGCGTCGGGTTACTGGGGAGATGACCCTCAGGCCTTGGAACGATTGCTAGAGAACCCACCGTCGCTCGACTACATAGCGATGGATTACCTCGCGGAGACGACGATGGCAGTCCTCAAACGCCAACATGAGAATGACCCCTCTCTCGGATACGCGCGTGACTTTCCCACTCACGTAGCCGGCGTACTGGAGCAACTCATGGAGCAGGACGTGACCCTTCTCGCAAACGCTGGCGGTGTCAATCCTGAAGCGTGCCGTGATGCAGTCTTCGAGATCGCCGAAACCGTGGACGAACCGGTGACGGTTGCCGCGATTTCGGGGGACGATATCCTAGACCAGATTCCGGACTTCCACGACCAGGGCGTCACGTTCGAGAACATGGACACCGGGGCTTCGTTCGAGAACATCGAGGATGATCTCGTATCGGCCAACGCATACCTGGGAGCGTTTCCCATTACGGAGGCACTGGAAGCGGATCCGGACCTCGTCATTACTGGTCGATGCGTCGACGCTGCCCTCGTGATGGGGCCGCTGATCCACGAATTCGACTGGAGGGCTGATGAGTACGATCTGCTCGCAAGTAGTGCCGTCGCGGGCCATGTCCTCGAGTGCGGCGTCCAGTCGACAGGGGGTATCTTCACCGACTGGCAAGAGGTGGATTTCGACCAGATGGGCTTCCCAATTGCGGAGTTCGAATCAAACGGGGATTTCGTTGTCACGAAACCCGAAAACACTGGCGGGATGGTGACGACCGAAACCGTCAAGGAGCAACTCGTCTACGAGATTAAAGATCCATCCGCCTATCCGCTCCCCGACGTCACTGTCGACTTCACGTCTCTTTCGCTCGAACAGGTTGGGGAAGATCGGGTCGCCGTCACTAACTGTTCCGGGAATGAACCGCCAGAGTCGCTCAAGGTGACGGCTCTGTACGAGGATGGTTACAAGGCGCAACTGTTGTTCCTCTACTCCTGGCCAGATGCGTTAGAGAAGGCTCAAGAGGGAAAAGAAATTGTCCGTCAACGGCTGAACAACGTCGGCGTTAACATCGAGTTTATGGCTGACTTCATCGGGTACGACGGCGTTCATCCTGGGATGGCACCGGAACCCGACGATCCCAACGAAATCGTTCTCAGGCTCGCCGTGAAGGCCGACGAGAAAGAACCAATCTACGAGTTCGGGAAACAGGCCCTAGCGATCGCTACGGGGGGGCCGCCGACGTTCATTCAGGTCGAATCTGGACGGCCGAAACCCAAAGACGTTCTCGCTTTCTGGCCCTGTACCGTGCCTAAGGAGAACGTTTCACCGGAAGTTACCGTCGATACGACGAACCCGAAAGTCCTGGTCGAGGAGGACGACTGACAATGGTGCAACTTCGCGAAATCGCTCACGCCCGCTCGGGCGACAAGGGAAACGTTTCGAACATCGGTGTCATCGCTCGCGACCCGGCCTACTACGACGTGATAGAGAAGCACGTCACTGGGGATCGGGTCGCAGATCACTTCCAAGAGCTGTGTGACGGCCCGGTAACTCGCTACGAGATGCCGAACATCGATGCCTTCAATTTCGTCCTGGAGGACGCACTCGGCGGCGGTGGGATGAGTGCAACACGTCTCGATAGCCTCGGGAAGACCCATAGCGGTGCGATCCTACGCATGGAGATCGACGCCGAAATCCCCGAAGGCAATGAGTGAACCGCCTTAGGGGCAAGTGGTTCGATGGACCGCCGGTCCTCCCGTTATCACGAGACAGCGTTCCTGTCTCGGACGACCCTGAGCCACTCTGCCTGCCCGGCCGGTAGAGTACTGATCACCGACCCGTCCAGTCTGGCTCTCGATCCTCGAGAAACGCCGACGCACCTTCTTCCAGGTCGCGACTCTTGTAGATAGGAACTCGATAGGCGCTCATTGCGTCGATCGCTTTCGAGATTGGCATACCCTCGGTCTCGTAGAAGGACCGGAGACCCACCCCGAGCGAGAGTGGACTGAACGATGCAATCCGTCGGGCTGTCTCTCTTCCTTTTTCGACTGGATCTTCGACTACGTCTGTTATCAGTCCAATATCTGCAGCTCGTTTCGCAGCTATCAAATCCCCGGTCAGTGCCAGTTCTAGTGCTCGCCCGTTGCCGATGCGGTCCCGTAGTATCGGGAGAATACCGAACGGAAACATACCTATCCGGATTTCTACGGTTCCGAGATTAACATCCGGAGCCGCATACGCCACGTGGCAGGCAGCCACGATTCCTGTTCCACCACCGACCGCGTCGCCGTTGACTCCCGCAACGATGGGCATCTCGTATACGGCGAGCCGTTTGAGGAGCTCCGACGATGCCTCGTTCAAGAGGTTGACGGGCGACTGCTCGCGCATCTCCTGAAACTCTTCGAGGTCACCTCCCGCACAGAAGGCCGGATCTTCCCCGGTCAAGAACAGAACTCGAACATCGTCGTCATCGGCCGCGCGATCTAACGCGTCGGTGGTGTCTGTTATGAGTGCTTGACTCAACGCGTTCCGTTTTTCTGGTTGGTCAAACGTGATCTCGGCAACGTGATCGCTGACAGAGTACTGGATGGTTTCGTAGGCCATAGCGACCAGGTATTCACGGAGGTCCACCAAAAACCCTGTTGTTGTTCATAGCCGGATGGCTGCTGTCGTCGACAATGTCACCCTGGTCAATCGCAGAGACCGGACTGTTCCCGCTTGAAGCCGATGGAGAAACACCGCGACACATGTTCCGTGACCTGGATTGCGAGTTGCAGCTGGCGGCTTGAGCACTCTGGCAACCACGCGCGTGGTGGACGCGGTACCCTAGGATACTAGGGAACGCGACTACGATTACCGACCCCACCCCGATTTTCGACCCGTGATCGGTAGCCAGTGTCAGCATTGTGTACGGCGAGTGGGCCGTCTCGTTGACTCACAGGCCGTCAAATCTGATTTCCTCTGCCTCGGTCGCCAGCGTCCCGACCTCGGGTGACGTCCGGTGACTGGTGGTAGGCGTCGACCTGCATACATACGGCTATCGAAGATTTGAAATGTGCTTTTCGAATTCCTTTCCGGAGGAGCTCAGTAGGGATAGCTCCGTTCCCGCCTCTTGAAGGGGCCAACATGGCGACGTTCGTCGAGGGACGATAAATCGAAGGGGTCTCGACCGACGAAACCAGTCCGCCCAGACGAGTAAGTACTGCTGACTGACGATAAAGATATTAGTCAACCAGCGGAAAAGGACAGATGATGACGTTCGAGACCTCGATTGCCAGCTGTGACGAACAGAGTATCACCGTCAGGGGATTGGACCTAACCGAGGACATCATCGACGATTTCGATTTCGGTGAGTTCTTTTACTTCCACTTTACTGGTGAGCGCCCATCTCCGGGCGAATCCCGGTTGTTCAACGCGGCCCTCGTGACGGCAGTCGAACACGGGTTCACCCCAAGTGTCATCGCCGCTCGACTGACGTACACCTGTGCACCGGAGGCGCTTCAGGGAGCCGTTGCGAGCGGTCTCCTCGGCGCGGGGCGCAACTTGCTCGGGTCGATGGAAAACGCGGCCGAAATACTGCAGACCGGCGTCGCGCGCGTCGAGAAGGGCGAAGAGATGGGAAATGTTGCAGTCGACATCGTCGCGTCCCACGACCGGCTCCCGGGCTACGGTCATCCGCTCCATGAGCCAACCGACCCCCGCGCCGAGGTGCTCCTGGAGATGCTCGACCAGGAGGGATACGCCGGGCAGTACGTCGACATGCTGCTGGCGATTCAGACGGCGGGTGAAGAAGCTTATGAGACATCGCTACTCGTCAATGCAACCGGTGCACTCGCCGCCCTCATCTCCGAGTTAGGGCTTCCACCGATGGCCGGGCGTGGAATCGTCCTCGTTTCGCGTGCGGCCGGTCTCGTGGGACATCTCCACGAGGAGATGCAGCACCCGACCGCGTTCGACATCTGGGAGCTCGTCGAAGACGAGGCGCAGTATTGTGGGGAATGATACGCGGAGGACTTATACCACCTTGAGGAAAAGGTATACTGGCTTCACATGCTCAAAGACAAAGTGCTCGTTGTCACCGGGGCCGGTAGCGGCCTCGGCAGAGCAACGGCAATCGCAATGGCGGATGCCGGTGCCAGCGTCGTGTGTAACGACCTCGGCGCAGGTTCACATGGTACCGAGAGTACGCCTGGGCCCGTCAAAGAGACAGTCGATGAGATCGAAGCTGCCGGTGGAACCGCCATCGCAAGCTTCGGTGACGTGACCGACGAAGCATACGTCGACGACCTTGTGGGGGAGACCGTCTCGGAGTTCGGTCGCGCCGACGGTGTCGTGAACTACGCGGGGTTCCTGCGCGACAGTATGACGTTCAACATGGATCGTGACGACTGGAACGCAGTCGTCGACGTACACCTCACCGGCCACTTCACTCTCCTCAAGGCGTTCGGTGCCCACTGGCGTCAGCGATACAAGGATAACGATCTGGACGGCCAGCGATCGTTCCTATCGGTGTCGTCGGCGTCGGCACTCGGCAACCCCGGCCAGGTGAACTACTCCGCCGCGAAGGCTGGCGTACTAGGATTGACGCGAACCGGGGCACGGGACCTCTTCCAGTACGACGTGAGGGTGAACGCGATGATGCCGGCGGCGGTGACGCCCGGCCTCGAGGCTAACCTTCCCGACAATGCACTTGATTCGCTCCCCGGGGACGCGGCGACCCCGGCCGATGTCGCTCCGCTTCCAGTCGTCCTAATGTCCGATCGTGCTAACGGGATAACCGGGTGGACGTTTGCCATTGTCGACGACACAGTCTGGACCGTCACCGACCCGATTCTCGATCGACTCGGAACGAGTGACGGCGGTTGGTCACCCGAAAAACTGGTCGACCGTATCGAGTCGCTCGTCGGCGACCGTCCCCGCGAAAAGACCGATGCAAATGGGCTCCTCGGGGAGGTGTTTGATCTGTAATGGCGACGAAATCGATTACTGAACTCGAGTCGATGGTCGGGTGGACGAGCCCGGCATTCGAGGTTCGACTTGAGCGCGGCCGTATCCGGGACTTCGCAGAGGCCACATTCACAGACGATGATCAATACTACGGAGCAACGGAGGCACGCGCAAATGGGTTCGAGGATCTCCCAGCCCCAGTCACGCTATTTGGATCACTATTCTTTGTGGATCCGGACAAGCACGAACCCGACATCGGTTTCGATACTGCGAACACGCTCCACGGGGAGCAAGCGTTCGAGTTTGAGCGGGTACCTGTGGCTGGGGAGACGCTCTATGGTCGGACGACCCTCTCTGATGTGTATCGAAAGGATCGGAATAATGGGGGCCGAATCACGTTCGCGGAACTAGAGACGACGTTCCGCGACAAGGCCGGCGAACTCGTCCTCACAGCGACGAAAACCCGCATGGAGGTGCTGGATGAATGAGTGAGGTAGACGAGGGGGACCACCGAACGCGATCGCTCGCGTTGACCCGGCAGGATATCGCTCGCTACGCCGGCGCGTCCGGCGACTTCAATCTCCCCCACGTCGACGAGCCATTCGCCGAACGAGCAGGCTACGATTCGGTCATCGTCATGGGGATGCTCCCGGCTGGGATCGCTGGCTCTATGGTTCAAGATTGGCTCGGTCGGGACGGGATCCGTTCGTTCGAGGTGCGGTTTGAGGCCGTTGTCTACCCCGGTGATGAACTCGAGTTCGTCGCCGAGATCGAGAGGATCACCGAGGACGGTGTCGCGGTTGTTACCATCGACGTAACGAACCAGGATAACGAATCCGTACTGGTCGGGGAGACGACCGTGAGATTACCGTCTCGATAGGCGGCGAGTATCTCGCAGTGGGGCGACGGAATAGTTCCGAAAAACAGGTTCACAGAGTTGTAATTCTTTCTTCAACACGGTGCTGGCACAGGATCGTGTATCGGCACCTGAGCCGCGCAGATACGAAGACGAATCGAAGCTGCTTGCCTACGATCCTCTCACTCGGTGCGTAGCTCGTCTTCGAGAATCGCTTCTGCTTGACCGGCAAGCTCGTCCTTCTGGATTTTGCCGGTTGGTGTCACCGGCCAGTCGGCCTCGATTTCGATGAAGTTCTTCGGAATCTTGTAGTCGGCGATTTTTCCCTTGCACCGCTCGCGCCACTCTTCGGTCGTGAGTTTGTCAGCGCCCTCCGCGTACTCGACGAACGCGACGACGCGGTCACCCCAGTAGTCGTCGTCAACGCCCACGACCTGTGCCTCGGCGAGTTCGTCGAACTGGTCGGCGAGGAATGTCTCGACCTCCTTGGTGGAGACGTTCTCGCCGCCACTTTTCACGACATCGTCGAGGCGTCCTTTGAAGTAGACGTGCGCGCCGTCGATCCATCCGTAGTCGCCACTGTGCCAGTAGCCGTCCTCGTCGTACCCTTCCTCGGTTCGTTCTGGCTGGTTGTAGTAGCCGTCGAATAGCGACCAGCCACGATAGCAGAGTTCGCCGCCGTCGCCCGGACCGAGTTCTTCACCAGTCTGGGGATCCTTGATAGTCATCTCAATGCCTGCGACGGGCTTGCCCTTCGAGTATTTCCGGAGTTCGTGATTTCGGTTGTCTGCCTGCACGAGCGTAATGATCGGCCCGCTCTCGGTCTGGGCGTATGTGTGGGTGAAATACGTGTCGTCCTCATCAGCGTCACTCATATCGACGATCATGTCGTACTGGGCAGGCGTCGCGCCCAGCACGCCCTTCCGGATGGGGAAGTCGTACTCCTCGAAGTTGGGAACCTGTTTGAGTGCCGCGTACATCGTCCCGAACCCGAACGCGGCGTCGATCTCGTGTTCCTCGATGAGGTCCAGCGCTTCGGCCGGCTTGAAAAATTCCTGGAGGTACACCGTGTTGCCAACGTATGCCGTATTGGTGATAACGCCGAGGACGAGCCCTGCGTTGTGGTAGAACGGTGCGAAGTTGATGTAGGTCTCACCCTTCTTGTAGTTCATTTCCTTCGACGCGAAGTGGGCGTTTCCAAGGAGTGACCGGTGATGCTGGAGCGCACTCTTCGAGACGCCGGTTGTCCCGGACGTCTGTAGGATGAACTGGGCGTCGTCGTTCTCGTTCTGCTGGCGCTGATCCGCAAGTTCGTCCTCGTCGTAGTCATCGCCCATCTCCACGAACTCCTCGTAATCGACGAACTCTTCGTAGGTCTCGTCATTCAGGCTGTAGCTAACGAGACGTTCGAGCGACGGCACCCGTTCAGATTCGACCGAGCCATCGGAGTTGACCTCCAAGTCGGGGAGCGCGGTCCGTATCATTCTGATGTAGTCGGTGCCCTGGAACTCGTCCATCGTGATGAGTACCTTGGGGTCTGCTCGCTCCATCACCTGACCGAGTTCGGAGGTTCCCCACATGATGTTGTACGGATTGAATCGACTGCCCAACTGAAGCGTTCCGTACATCGCGTGGACGAACTCCGGGAACGTGGACATGAGGATCGCGACGTGATCTCCTTCGCCGACGCCGAGCTGCTGGAGCGCTCCGGAAACCCGGTTCGCATCTTCCATCACGTCCGCGAAGGTGTGTTCTTCGGTCCCTTCGTTGACGATGGCGACTTTATCCGGGTGTTCTTCGACTTGCTGTGCAAACAGTTCTTGGGTGGTGTTCTCTAGCCAGCGGTGAGACATGGTCGATGGTTATCGCCCAAGTATATAATGATTTCCAACGTTATGGTAGCTAGCTCGATCGTCGAGTTCACGCCGCTATGCATCGCCCAGAAAATGAGAGCAGTTATATCCATAGAACAAGACTGAATTTCCCATGGTGGAATTTGACAAAGAGGAAGTGACACAGATGGTCACCCGCAGCATCGACGACTTCATCGACCGAGTCGTCGAACCACTCGAAGAGGAACACCGTGACCTGCTCGTTCCCGATTACCATCGACTCGATGAGGACGGGTTCCTGAAGCCAGCCGTCCGGGAGGCCATGAAAACGGTTCGACGGCAATCGGGGGAAGATGGATTCTGGGGGATGCATATGCCAGAGACGGTCGGTGGTGGGGACATCAGTAACCGAGCCCTCGCCCAGACGATTCAGCACATCTACTCTCACGGCCTCGGATTGAACGTCCACATCATCGAGAACGCTCCCGGCCCACATCCCGCGATGCTCGAACTCGAAGACGAATTGCGCGAGCAGTACCTCGAGCCCTTGACCAAGGGCGAGTTGAGCGCCTGCTTTTGCTTCACTGAGAGCAGTTCCGGATCCGATGCGCTCGACATGGACACCCGTGCCGAGAAAGACGGTGACCAGTGGGTCATCAACGGCTCGAAGATGTGGATTACTAACGCGCCGTACGCCGACTTCGGGCAGGTCATCGCAGTCACTGATCCGGAAGCGAGTGGCTCGAAACACGCGTCCGCGTTCCTATTTGACACGGACGCGCCCGGATTCTCAGTTATCCGAAGCAATCGGACCATCTACAACGACGGAATGCAGGCAGAAGTGGAGTTCGACGACCTCCGTGTCCCCGCGCGGAACCTGATCGGCGAGCGGGGCGAGGGAGTGACGCTCGCCATGGAGACTATCAACGAAGGCCGGGTCCGAATCGGTGCTCGGTGTGCAGGTTTAATGTCCTTCCTCCTTGAACAGGCCGTCGACTATGCATCGGAGCGGACATCCTGGGGCCAGCCGATCGGAACGCGCCAGCACATCCGGGGGATGATCGCGGACATCGCGACATGGCAGAAGACGACCGAGACGCTCGTTCTCAATGCAGCGTGGCTCATTGATCAAGGGGAGAACCCGGTCAAAGAGAGCGCGATGGCGAAGTACTACGGCACTGAAATGCTGTTCCGCGCTGCCGATAACGCTGTTCAAGTCTTCGGGGCGAATGGGCTTACGTACGACTATCCCATCCAACGAATTCTTAGGTATGCTCGCCTCATGCGTATCCCCGAAGGAACGTCGGAGATACAACAGGAGACCATCGCATCGGAAGTCGGACTTGACTGAGTAGTTACGGACGGCTGGTGCCGACCTCACCAACCAGAACTACGCTCAAGACTAACCTCCCCTTCGCAGACCGGATCGCCGTCACGGACACTGATCGTCGCTTCAATCGTGACTGTCCCGTCGTCGACGGCTGTAATGTCGCCATTACCGACAAGACACTCCCCGGCGACGGCCGCCCCGAGTATTCGCATCGATCTCCCGACGACACGCCACTCCGGCCCAGCCCAGTCGATCGCGAGCCGATCTAGGAGCCCGTGCAGGGCAATTGCGTTCAGGAAGACCGTCTCGTTGCCTTGCGACCGAGCGTATTCGGGATCGTAGAGACCCGGCAAAAGAAATTCGCGGGTGGCGGCAACGTTCCGGATTACCCGCTCGTAGGTGACCGGAAGTTCGAACGACGGGACCGTATCTCCGACAGCGTCCTCGTCGGGCATCCGACTGTGATATCGGTCACGCGGAGGGGGGGTCGGGTCGGCGTCGACGCTCCGCCGCCCTCTTGCGTACGGCTTTTCGGTGGCGACGGAGCGTTCGGGTCGTTCGTGGCGGAAAATCGTTGCCGTGTTATCGGCGACGTGGTCGCCGTCTTGGTTGTGGAACGTCGCTTCACTCGTGACGAAGTGACCGGTACCGACGCGGGTTTCTTTCTCATCGCTCACACTCAGAATCGTCTCTTGCCAGGTGAGTCGGTCGCCGACATACATCGGCCGCTCGAACGTGCTCTCGGTTTCGATGAGCAACAGCATATCCTTCTCGGCAGGAAGCGGAACTTCGAGCCCGTAGATGGGTGGCGTTGGCTCGTCGCGGTCTGGCGTCCACAGTGCCGGCATCTTCCACGTGAGCAGCATCCCGGGCGGTCCGAGTAGCCCCCCCCACGTCCGGTTTGCAAATCGTTCCTCCCAGTAACTCGGGTTGGCGTCCTCGAGGACTGACGCATAGAGACGGACCATCGATTCATTCATCCGTTCGTCGGCGAATCGCGTGTCGCTCGTGCGGCCAACCCAGTCCCTTGCCTCGTCAACGGTCCCCGTCGGAAGTGTGAGTCCAGTATCGGTCATGTCGTTCCCTGTCATCGTCTTGGTGGTTAGTAACTTTTCGGGAGTCCAAGGACGTTTTCGGCCACGTGGTTCAGGATCATCTCGTTGTTGACTGGAGCGATACGGAGGACCCGAACAAACCGTTCGACGTTGATTACACCGTAGTCCGGACTGACGCCGTAGCCCCCGTGCGTCTGGATTGCGGCGTCGACCGCACGGTCGGCCGCCTCGGAGGCAGCGTACTTGGCCATATTGGCATAGGCACCGACCGTGTTGTCATCGGCCTCGTACGCGGTTGCTGCCCGTTCGACGGCGAAATTTGCGAGTTCGACGTCGATTTTGGCCTTCGCGAGCGGATGCTGGACTCCCTGGTGGGCACCGATGGGCGTATCGAATACTGATCGTTCGTTGGCGTATTCGGCCGCGCGATCGATCGCGAACTGGCCGAGTCCCACTGCGAGGGCCCCGCTCGTTACCCGTTCTGGGTTCAGTGTGTCGAACAGGTAGTAGAACCCCTCATCCTCCGCTCCGATACGGTTCTCCGCGGGTACTGCTGCGTCTTCGAAGAAGACCGAGTACTGTTTCGTCGGTTCAGGAACGTCGAGATCGAGAGGTTCCAGCTCGACGCCGTCGGTGTCCAGGTCGACGACGAACAGCGAAAATCCAGCTTTTGGGTCCTCGTCGGCGACCTCCGCGTACGGCGTGCTTCGCGTCACCACCTGGATGTAGTCGGAGACGCCGGCCGCACTGACGAATATCTTCTGCCCGTTGAGGACGTAGTCGTCTCCATCCCTCGTTGCCGTCGTCTGGAGTTGGTAGGTGTTCGTCCCGGCGTCCGGTTCGGTGATGCCGAAGCAGAACTGCTTGTCGCCGGACGCGATTCCGGGGAGGTAGCGCTCTTTCAGTAGTTCGCTGGCGTGTCGGCTGATGATCGTCGGGGCCATCGTCGAATGAACGATGAGTTCGAGAGACGGGACGCCGTGACTTGCGAGCGTTCTGATGACCGTGGCGATGGCTGGAAGTCCCATCCCGGCGCCTCCGTACTCCTCGGGGACAGCCGCACCCAGAAAGCCCTCCTCGCCGAGCGTGTTCCACAACTCGTCGTAGAACTCGTTGTTCTCAGCCCGTTCGTACCAGTACCGATGATCGTACGTGTCCGCAATCTCATCCAATGCATCCTCGACCATACGGAGTTCCGCGTCGCGATCCATACGTACTGACATAGGTGGTATTTGTTATAAACTTCACCGACATACAGGCGGGGCGAATACCACTCCGTCGGCGACCACGCGTTCCAGAACGAGTGACGCGTACATGGGACTATCGCAGTGTCGTCCCGGTTGCAACCATCTCAACGCGTACGTGTAACGTTCAGCGCGCGATAGGCCGCCACGGAACTAGACCGACTCCCGTATCGTCGGCTCTACCGGCGCGACGGTCGCCCTTGCGATCGCACGTCCGGGTGATTCGACACCTCGTCTCGCTGGGTACAGCCGTGTCCTCCTCGCTCTCACAGCGAGACGGATGTAGACACGCGCGATAGGTTGCTGAGCTGGATGGTGATGAGAGCTTCCCTGTTAGGAATCCGACCAGGATCCTTGCGTGAATGAATCCGGCGAACACCGTTGCTTCCTCCCGGTCCGGCGTCGTCGCCGAGTGGTTTGTGGCGGAGGGAGATAGCGTCACCGTCGGCGATGTGTACGTGC
>JBKEGM010000047.1:0-11934 GCA_046710005.1 Natrialbaceae archaeon | reverse complement strand
CCGTCCGCCTGCAGCTTTCCGAGCGCCTCGACGGCGAACTGCCGGACGTCAGGGTCGGGATCGTCGCGAACAGTACGCGAGAGCGCACCCGTGACGCGTTCGCTCGCCGCTCGGTCAGCGAGCGCCAGCGCGGCCCGACGACGGTCAGCGACGTCCCCGTCATCGAGCGTCTCTAGGAGGTCGCGAACGCTGTCGTCAGCGACCGGCGCAGTATCGGCTGCGGTCAGCTCCGATGGTGTGGCCTCCCCCAGAGTGACGTCCTCACGGGCGATGTCGATATCTTCTGCTGACTCGACGTCGTTTCCGAACCCGGGACTTTGTATCGGATCGAGTTGTGGGTCGGGTGGTCCGTCGTCGGTGCGTTCCACGTTCCCATCAGTGGTGAGTTCTACGTCCAATTCTTCGTCGGACTCGACTGCATCACTGACGGAACGATCGGATACGGAATCCGTGGAAACGTCGGGCTGGAAATCCCGGTCATCATCGGGGTCGCTCATGTGGAGACACCACCGTTCGGTTCGACCAGCATCAGGACGCCGATGACGACAGCCAGCGCCCGTGGGACGGTCGAAGGCACGCCCCCCACGACGAGAAGCATGGCACCGACCACGGCGTACCAGTGACGGTGTCGCAGGCCCGCGCTAACGGTCGTCACCAGCCCACAGGACCCGACAGCAAGCACGAGTAGCGAGGCACTGACGATGCCACCAGCGACGAGCGTCACTGCGCCAAAGACGAACGGCACGGTCGTGCCGATCGCGACGAGTACCGCCGCGACGACGCCGCCAAACGCCCAGTCACCGCGACCGTGGCCCAGAAGCGCCGGCGTTGCCGCCCCGCCGAGGAGGAAGAGGTGTGATCCAATCGTCGACAGCGTGGTCGGTTCGACGCCGATCGCTCCGAGCAACGAGATCCCGACGGCACCGACGATCGCGATGGGCGGCAGCAGATGCCAGTCCGTCCGTCGGTCGGCCCGCCGCCAGCGGCGACCGATTGCGAGCGCACCCCCGGCAGTGATGGCGACGACGCTCCCGACCGCCACGGCGGGCACGACGGTTGCGAACGATCCGAACACGCCGACGAAGACCAGCCCGACCCGTTCGACCTCGTCGTCGGTCGCCGTCGCGAGTACGATGGCCGCGAGCGCCGGACCGAGGACGGCCAGTAACTGCATCGCCGACATCGACCCCGCAAACGCTGGCACGAGACCCGCATTCAGCGTAACGCGGGCGATCAGGAGTGCCCCTGCCGTCACCAGCGCGAGCGTGCCCGCCGCGAGTCGCGGCCCGACCCGGAGGACTGTCCGATTCGACACTCGATGGGCCACGCCCTCACTGTTCGACATCGTTATCTCCTCCGTGGCGCCCTTCGAGGTCCGCGAGATCGGCCGCGACGACGTTCTGCAGCAAACGAACGACGTCGGCGTAAAAGCCGTCGTGGACGTCCTTGATGCGAGCGTGTAGGCCGTCGGCGAACGGCTCCAAATGGCGGTCGAGGAAATCCTGTCGGGCGCGTGCGGCGTCGTCCTCGCCGATCGCCTCGCGCCGCGCAAGATAGGCAGCGAACTCGAGTTCCAGCCGGATATTATCGTGGTGGTCCCGACGCTCCTGGTTTACGGCCACGCCGAAGTAATCGTAGGCGCGCGCCAGGTCGACGTTGACGTCGTTCCAGGACGCTTCCCGATAGTTCGACTCGTACAGCGGGACCGGTGGCCCCTCGCTCTCGAGTGACCCGTCCGTGCGGTCGGTGTACTCCGCGTACCCCAACGTGAACAGGTCGTTGTACGTGGCGCTCAGGTGCTTGCGATCGTCGTCAGTGCCGATCGCCGGGCGATCGATCGAGAGCGAGGACCGATCGACGTAGGTGTCGATTTCGTCGGCCAGTCTCCCGTCCTCGGCGGCCGCGTGGAACTGTTCGTCGGGGTTGTCGAACGCCCGAGCGAGCACCGCGTACAGGGCGCTTCGGGCGGTAGCGTCCCGGTCGTATTCAGCCTCCTGGTCGGTCCGTGATGCGGCCATCTTCAGGGCCCCCCACCGCCTTCCGAACGGGCACGTCGGACTCCCTGGAGAGCCACGACCACCACGGCGACGATCGCGATGCCAGCGATCACCCACAGTATCGATTCGAAGGGTGCGCCACCGGGACCGGGGCCGAAGGGCAGGTAGTACCACTCGCTGACGGCCTTGTGACCGGACCGTTCGTCGTTTGCGCCGTCCCACACTGCGAACGCGATATCGAGGTCGTTTTCGTCGGTGATCGCCGTGCGGTTGTCGCTATCCAGTTCGGCCTCCCGGTTGAACACGACCGTCCACGTGCCCTCCTCGCCGCTTCCGTCGTATTCGGCCCACGTCTGGACCGGTGCGTTCTCGAACGCCGTCGTGGACCCCTGTCCGCCGGCCAGCAGTTCCTCCGTGTCGCCGTCGGCGGTCCAGTACCAGACGTTCACGAGGTTGGACTTGCTGCCCATCGCGATCGCCGGTTGTTCGGTTTTGTCGACCGGGATCTGGACGGCTGCGGCGTCGGAGAACGCCTTCGGATCGGACGCGTTACGGTTCGCTTCGCCGTCGTGCCACTGCAGTCGGACGAACACCTCGCCGTCCGTGCGGGCTGCCTGAACGTCGACCGAACGGGTGTTCACCGACTCGGCGTTCGGAAGCCCGCTCGGCGCGGCCGACATCGGGACTTCGGCAGTGGGGACCTCCTCCCAGCCGTCCGCGTCAGCCCCCGCGAGGTCCCCGTCGACCGTCGGAGCCGGGACCTCTCGGGCCGGTCGGGCATCGACGAGCACCGGAATCGCCGCCGACGCGACGACCAGGACCACCGCGAGCGCGACGAACGTCCAGGTCGTGCGCTCAGTCATCGGTAAACACCTCCGTGCGATCGAGACGGTACTGTTCGGCAGGATTCGTGTCCTGCAGGATCTCCATGAGTTCGCTGTGACCGCCCCGCTCGACCTTCTGGCGTTCGCGTTCGATGGTGTTTTTGGCGTCTTCGATGCGGTCGCCGAACAGTTCCCGGAGGTACGACTCGGGAATCCGATCGACATTCACGGTCTCGCCGTCCTCACTGTGCTGAGGCGGTGCGAAGGGCGGGATGTAGTAGACGTTCGGGGCGGTTTGGTACTCCGGATGCAAGGGGAGTGCGACCTCGTACTGCTCGACGAGTTTGTATATCGGCCCGTCGGGGTCGTCGAGGTACCCAACCAGGCGGAGCTGGGTGGTACACTGATCGGCACAGGCGGGCGGGTGGATCTCGTCGTCCGGGCCCTCGCCCTCGATTCGCGGGTAACAGAAAATGCACTTCTCGGAGTTCTTCGAGACGGCGTTGTAGTAGATCTTCTTGTAGGGACACCCCTCGACGCAGTAGCGATAGCCGCGACACCGTTCCTGATCGACCAGCACGACGCCGTCCTCCTCGCGCTTATAGACTGCCTGTCGCGGGCAGGCCTCGACGCAGGTAGGATGGGTGCAGTGGTTGCAGATTCGCGGGAGGTAAAAGTGGTAGCTATTGGGATATTCGCCCGCACCCTGGTCCTCGTCCCAGTTGGGCCCCCACTCGGGCTTGCCGCCCTCTGGAGCGAGTTTCTCGTCCTTGCCCTCCTTGAGGATACCCTCGTGGTCGAACTCCCAGGCCTCCCCGTAGTCCTCACTGTCGGGGATCTCGCCGGGACTGCGCTCGGTGCGATCTTCGGATTCCCAGCCGCCACCCTGCTGCTCCCAGTTGCGGGGGTAGCCCTTGCCGGGGCGGGTTTCGACGTTGTTCCAGTACATGTAGTCCGTCCCCTCGCGGTCGGTCCACAACGTCTTGCAGGCGACGGTGCAGGTTTGACAGCCGATACATTTGTTGAGGTCCATGACCATCGCGACCTGGTGGTCAACGCCGTCGGCGATCTCAACGTTGTCTTGGGCCATCAGTCCTCACCTCCTTTCGGCCGCACGTCACAGCGAACGTCGCTGTTCACCCCTGTCGGACCCCAGTAATTGGGGAAGAAGTGGAGATGTTCGCCCGAATCTTCGGGGTACTGAACGAGCTGCGTCGATTTCATGTACATGGGGATCAGCGAGTTGAAGTTCTTGCGGTTGGGGAACTGGTATTTCTCCCAGGCGAAGAACATCCGGACCGAACCGGGCTCGCTGGCGGGGTAGGTCTTGACGATGGCTTCGATTTCGGCGAGGTCGTTGTAGATCTCAACGCGCTCGCCGTCCTCGATCCCTCGGTGCTTGGCGTCGTCCGGATGCATGAACACGACGGGTTCGCCGCGGTTGAGTTGCAACATCTTCTCGTTGTCACGCCAGGTCGAGTGGATCGACCACCGGCCGTGGGGCGTGATGTAGCGGAGCGGATACTCCTGCTGGTTCTGCATCTCGGGTGGACGCTTGTGCGTCGGCAACTGCTCGTCGTCCTCGATGAACCAGTCGTGGTCGATGTAATACTGCTGGCGACCCGTCAGCGTCGGCCAGGGTTCCTTGTCCTGCACGAAGTCCTTCCACGGAGCGTAGGCTTCACCGTCTTCGAGGTCGGACGTCCAGTGATCACCCGCCGCCTCGAAACGCTGGGGCTGCTCGACGGTGTCCTCGAAGGTAATCCGACCGCCGTCGTCGGGATTGGACTCGGTAGAGTTCTCGAGGATGAACTCCGCTGCAGCCTTGCCGTCTTCTAGCGCACCGTCCTCGTCGTCGAGCCAGTCGCGGACGTAGTCGTCGTAGATCGATGTGAGGTCGATCTGACGGCCGAACTTTCGATCGTCGATCGGTTCGACGTCCTCGCGACCCTGGGCGATCTCCTGGATCTTTTGGGCGAGTTCCTTGAAGATCTGCCAGTCGGTTTTGGCCTCACCCAGCGGCTCGACCGCCGGGGTGAACGGATGCACGTAGGAGTGCATGTCCGTCATGTTCAGATCGTGTTTCTCGTAGTGGCTCGCCGCCGGCAGGACGATGTCGCTGTACAGCGCCGTCGAGTCCAGCCGGAAGTTGATGTCCACGACGAGGTCCAGCTTCGGCCAGAGTTCCTCTTCGATGGCGACGTTGCCCTTCGCCTGATTGAAGAAGTTCCCGCGCCAGACGAACAGCGTCGAAGGATCGGGCCGTGAGCCGTCCTCCCGTTCCGAAGGATAGACTGGCATCCAGTCCCGTTCGACGGCCTTCTCGATCCGCTGTCGGGTCTTCTCGTCGGTGTTGTCGAGGATCCCGCCGTGGTAGTACGTCCACAGCGTCGTCGGGACGCCGCGGACGTTACCGGTCGGGAACGAGAGGTTTTTCCAGCCGTTGAAGGTCCAGATCTTTTCCTGGCCGACGTAGTGGTCGAGGCCGGTGCCGTTCCGGCCGATGTGGCCTGTCAGCGTGACCAGCAGCTGGATCGCGCGGTTCCCCAGGTCGTTGTGATACCAGTCGTTGACGCCCTTCCCGTGGATGATCTTCCCGCGGTCGGATTCGGCGAACTCCCGGGCGATCTTCTGGTGGGTCTCCTCGCCGACGCCGGTCTCCTCGTAGACGTACTCGGGCGTGTAATTGGCGAGTTCCTCTTCCAGGTTGACCCACACCGAACGAACCGGAACCGGTCCGTCAGTCGTCGTCACCTCCGTCTCGACCGCAAGCTGGGGATCGAAGTCCAGTTCGATGGACTTGCTGTCGTCGTACTGGCCCTTGCGGTCGCCCAGCGATCCGGGGGCGACCCGCAGTTCGCCCTCACTGTCCTGCATGACCATCACTTGCTCGGGATCGTCGACCTCCTCGCCGAGTCCGGGGATCTCACTGGCCCGGAGGAACTTCCCGGTGTTCTCGCGGACGAGTAGGGGCATGTCCGACTGCTCTTTGAGGTGGGCCTCGTCGTAGCGTTCCTCGTCGACGATGGTCCGGGCCATCCCGAGAGCGAGCGCGATGTCGGTGCCCGGATTGGGGCTGAGCCACTCGTCGGTGTGGATCGCGGTCTGGGAGTAGTCACTGAAGACGCCGACTCGCTTCGCGCCGTCGTAACCAGCGTCGAGGAAGTACTTCGCGTCCGGGATGCGCGTGACGTTGATGTTCGATCCCCAGGCGATGATGTAGTCGGCGTTGTACCAGTCGGCGCTCTCGGCGTTGTCCGTCTGGTGACCCCAGGTGATCGGCTGTCCCGGCGGCAGGTCCGAGTACCAGTCGTAGAAAGAGTGGGAGACGCCACCCAGCAGGTTGATCATCCTGGATCCGGCGGCGAAGCTTACGGGACTCATCGCCGGGATCGGGGTGAAGCCGCTGATGGCGTCGTATCGACCGTCCATCACCTCGTCGACGACGTGTTCGGCGATCTCGGTCAAGGCTTCCTCCCAGGAAATCCGCTCCCACTCTCCGGCACCACGCTCTCCGGTGCGTCTGAGCGGATATTTGACGCGCTGCTCGGCGTCGACATAATCGCTGAAGCAGGCACCCTTGTTGCAACCACGAGGGTTGGGATCCGGAAGGTTTTCGTCGAAACGAGGATAGTCGTTGGACTGCTGTTCGCGCCACACTTGCCCGTTCTTCACGTAGACGTCCCACGAGCAACTGCCCGTGCAGTTGACGCTGTGGGTGCTCCGGGAAATCGAGTCCCAGTCCCACTCCTCGCGGTAGAGGTCCTCCCAGTCGCGATAGGGGTAGTTCCCGATAGGATCGTCGACGACCTCGAGGCCGTCCATTTGGAGAAATTCCTGTGCGGCGCCGTAGCCGGTCGCACCGACGAGGCCCGCCAGGCCGGCACCCTTGAGGAAGTCCCGCCTGGCGACGCCCTCGTCTGCGTCAGTTCGTTCGTCGGAGTTGTCGTTCATGCTCATTGTGTGTCCGTGTCGATGAAGATGGTAATCAGTGCCAGTCCGATACCGACGACCGCGAGGCCGAGGCCGGCCGTCGTCGCGCCCGCTTCCAGTGCGAGGGCGACGAGGGTGACGCCGGCGAGTTTGGTCGCGCGGTCGACGCGTCGATACGTCTGAGCGGGGAGGTGATAGCGGGTCATTCGTCCTCTGCCACCTCCTCGTCCAGTTCGGCAGGCGACGTTTCTTCTTCCTCGTCCGGTTCAGGGGACGACGGTTCCTCCCCGGGCGAGAGCATGGCGTAGACGATCCAGCCGAAGACGATCGGGACGACGATCAGCGCGACCGTCAGCCACGGGTTGATCACGCCGGTCGAGACGCCGAGCACGTCGGCGGCGATGTTGTTCATCCCCGCCAGCGACGCGATCAGGATGAAGACGACCGCGCCGACGCCGACCGCAGTTTGCCACGGCCGGTCGAACGGGGACGTGGTGAAGTGCGTCGGCTCCTCGGTCCGGTCGAGGAACGGCCAGGCGAACACGCCCACGAACACCAGCGTCGGCAGGACGATCCCGCCCCAGAACTCGGTGCTGAAGTGGACGCCGAAGACCGAGAACGACAGCCAGGAGGGCAGCAGCTTCAGGAAGCCGTACAGCCACATGAAAAACCAGTCGGGCATGATCAACGCCGGCGTCCCCGCCGGGTCGTTCGGGCCGTACTGGGCGACGTTGTGGACCGGGAGGAATCCGGCCAGCAGCGACAGCGTCGCCAGCGTCAGGAAGAACACGACCGCCGACACCGCCGCCTGGTTGGGGAACGCGGGCAGGCCGACGATCACGCTGTCGTCGTCCGCGCTGACTCGACCGTCCGGCGACTCCAGGTCGTCGTCCCTGGGGGCCTCCGTGTGCTTCTGGCGGACCAGGATGGCGAAGTGGACCGCCAGCAGCCCCCCGATCAACAGCGGGATGATCAACACGTGGAGGAAGTACAACCGCGGGATCGTCGCGCTCGAGGGGAACTCGCCGCCGAAGATGATCTCGGCGAGGACGTCCCCGACCAGGGGGATCGAACTGGCCACGGTGAATCCGATGCCCGTCGCCGTGCTGGCGAACTCGTCGAAGGGCAGGGCGTAGCCGGTGTAGGCGGCGCCCATCGCGAGGATCGAGAGGCCGACGCCGACGACCCAGTTGGGCTCTCGCGGGTTCCGGTAGGCCCCGGTGAAGAACACCCGCAGCATGTGCAAGCCGATCGAGGCGACGAACAGGTGGGCTGCCCAGTGGTGCAGCCGCCTGATGAACATCCCGAAGGGGACGTCGTAGGTGATCTGCAGGACGCTCGCGAACGCCTCCGGGACCGAGTCGCCCTGGAACCGGTCGACGCTGCCCTGGTACTCGACGGAACTCGTGCTCGGTTCGTAGAAGAACCCCAGGAAAATTCCCGACAGGACGAGCACGAGGAACGCGAAGGCGGCGATCTCGCCCAGGAGGAACGAGTCCTCGGCCGGGAACGCCTTGCCGAGGAACTGGCGGCTCGACTCCAGGTCGAGACGGTCGTCGAACCAGCCGTAGAGCCGATCGGCCCGGGACATCACTCGCCCCCCGGGCCGATGTGGCCCTCGAAGTCGCCGGTCGCGATCAGTTCGCCCTCGCTGGAGAGGGTGAGCGGGAGCTGGGGCAGCGGCCGCCCCGGAGGGCCGCCGGTGACGGCGGCACCCCGCTTGGGGTCGAACTTTCCGTAATGACAGGGACAGACCAGCGTGTCGTCCTCCCGGTCGTCGACCATACATCCCGCGTGCGTGCACACCTTCGAGTACGCAGCGTAGCCGCTGACGGTGAACGCCAGGTTCGTCCCGCCCCCGAACTCCTCCTCGGGGAACCGCACGAGGAGCGTCGGGGCGTCCTCGAGGCCGGGTCGAGGTTGCGGGAAGACCGTCAGTTGCTCGCCGACGTCGAGCGTGTTCTCCCGGATCGCGTTCCCGTCGGCGTCGACCAGCGGGACGCCGTCCGAGTAGATCGGCCCGGTGTACTCGCGCTCGAACACCCGGGTCAGCCCGGCCAGGGGCGCGGCGAGGCTGCCGACCGCCGTCAGGCCGCCGACGGTGGCCAGGACCTTGGCGTAGTCCCGGCGCTCCAGGGCGGCCCTGGCGTCTTCGGACAGCCCCCGCGAGCGGCGTTCGGATCGCGAGGGGCAGGTCGGGGGGTTCGCCCCGTCGGTTCCCTCGTCGTCGCCACTCACGAGTGGCCCCTCCGTTCGGCGACTTTCACGTGGGGCATGAACCACGCGTAGTAGGCCACGGTCAGCAGCGCCAGCGAGAGGAACATCCCCGCCGCGTAGACCCCGAAGTACTGGGTCCGCGCGAGCGTGAGGTACTCGCCGGTGAACAGCGCGGCGAAGACGATCGCCAGCGCCGTCAGCCCGCCCATGACGACGATCCCTTCCCGGGCGTCGGAGGCGTCGTGGTACTCCACGAGCCAGCGGTGTTCGGAGTGAAACCAGGGGAGCCCGATCGCTCCGCCGTCGGGCGTCGCCGTCTCGCTGTCCGTGGCCCCTGCCTCGGCGTCCGGCGGTCTGACCGCCTCGTTCATGAACCGATGGGCCGCCGCCAGAACGCCCACGAGGGCGAACAGGGCGACCCAGACGATGACCCCGACCTGGCTCGGCGAGAGTTTGTTCGGCGTGTCGACGATCTCTGCGAGCGGTCGCATTGTCGATACGCTCCCTTCGATCTCCACCTCCGCCGACGCCGGTTCGCCGTGCAAGGCGACGAACCACGTCGGCAGGAGCACGAGGGCGACCAGGAGCGCGATGATGAGTGTTTCCTGTCTCATTGGTAGACCATTCTCGATCCCCGTTTCGTCTATCGAACGCCCGTTAGAGGCGTCTCCACCACACCTAGCCATCACGAACGGGAATAGACATAGCCCAAATACGAGGGGCATTTATTATAGTCAGAATTTTAATATGTTCGGGGAAAGCTTTATGATAGTCCAATACAACGATATAGAACTGACAGACAGAACCGAGATAATAATATTACTTAAAGTAATTTTTCAATAGGGGATCTGATCATTATTGGGACAATGGCCGTTGAAACGGTTAGTCATGGGGCACAGTCGTGTTTCGCAATTGGCCATTACACTGGGGACATTTATCTCCCTCCTCCGGATTATTAACACCAGTTCCACAGTCCCGACAGACGTATAGCGTTCCCTCTGATAGATCGCGGTTAGTTTCTACCATGATAAATCAAAAAGGTCCAAGAACAAAGAAGGGGTGGGCTGGTCTCCCATGGTACTCGAGTACGACCTACTTGCTGTAGTAGTATTCCCCGTCCGATTTTTGTTCCCGATCGAGCTGACTGCCCGGCTTGTTCACCCGGGGCCTCCCCGTTCGTCCATCCCGGCGAAACGTGGTCCCCAACGAGGAGAGAAACGCATTCATGCCGTCCCGCATGGCCTGGGGAGCAGTTGCCCGCCCTCGTTTACTCGGGTCTCCCTTGAAAACGATCAACCGGTCGGCCACTCGATCGATCACGAAGAGGTCGTGATCGACGACGAGTACTGGTCGGTCGGTTCGTTTGCCGAACTCCCGGATCCGATCGGTAAGTGACACTCGGCGATCGACATCCAAGAAAGCCGAGGGTTCGTCCAACAAATAGACGTCCGCGTGGCGGGCGAGACAGAGTGCAATTCCCACGCGCTGCAGTTCTCCACCCGAGAGCGAACCAAGCGGCTGATCGTACAGCGGTCCGAGATCGAACGGATCCTGGATCCGGGCCCTGAACGACTTCGAGTGAATATCGGTGACCGACACGAACCGTTCGCGGACGGTTGCGTCGCTATCGGGCGTGATGTACTGTGGCTTGTACGACACGGATATGCCGTCCGGAACTGTTCCATCGTCCGGATCGACGCTGCCAGCAAGTAATTTCACAAATGTCGTTTTGCCGAGGGCGTTTTCCCCGACGATGCCGACCGTTTCACCCGCACGAAGCGTCCCCGGTTCGACGCTCAGCGAAAATTCCGCGAACGATTTCTCCAATCGGGGATAATCTAAGACCGGGTCACCGTTCGGTACGCCACGCTCGCTGGGCGACGGAAAGTCTATCGAATTCCGTCGGATTTGGACGTTCTCCTCCTTCAGTCGTCCCTCCAAGAACTGGTTGATGCCTGTCCGGACTGCCAGTCGCTGGCCAACGACCCCGAACCCTCCTGTTTCGCCGTATATCACGTGGATCGCATCCGAGAGCAAGTCAAGGGTCGCGAGGTCGTGTTCCACGACGAGCGCCCCGGCGTCCGCTTCCTGGACGTGATTGCGGATTGTTCGTGCTACTGATAGTCGCTGTTCAATATCGAGAAACGACGACGGTTCGTCGAACAGGTAGAGATCCGCGTCGATCGACAGGGAGGCCCCAATAGCCACTCGCTGGCGTTCACCACCGGACAGATCAGCCAGCGAATGGCCTTGGATCGACCGGAGGTCCAGTTCGTCCACGTATCGGTCCGGATCGTCCGAACGGGCGGCAAGCAGTTCGGAGACGGTCTCGGCGTCGCCCCGGTGAAGCGATTCGATTCGCTGGTCCTTGTATTCGGTCGTGACGGTTCCGTCGCTGAGTCCTTCGAGATGCGTCTGGAGGGTCGTCCCCCGGAACGATTCGATCGTCCGGGTCCAGTCAGCTTCCCCGCCCGGCATCCCAAGATTCGGGATCAAATCACCCGATAGAACCCGGAGGGCGGTGCTCTTTCCGATCCCATTGCGTCCGAGGAGACCGACGACCGAACCGTCTTCGGGGATAGGGAGGTTGTACAGGCGAAACCCGTTGTCGCCGTATTGGTGGACCAGTTGGCCCGTCTCCGATGGGAGAGGAAGGATCCGGATCGAGTCGTTGGGGATTTTCTTCTCGATGAGTTTGTGCTCGCCCATCACGTTCGCGTCGTCGATGTGGAGTTCGCCGTCGTCGGTGACGTGAAATCCCTCGTGACCGGATCGATTCAGTGGGTCGTCCTTGACAGCGATGTTCCGCACCTCCTCGGTAACCTCGTCTTGGTCGATAACGGCGACGTATTTCTCCTCTCGATACCGTGATGGGTCAGTCATCAGTCGTCTACCGTCATGGGCTGCACACCCATCATTCCCTGGACGCGGATCCGGAATCGGACGGTGATTCCTGTCGCAGG
>JBKEGM010000046.1:0-11936 GCA_046710005.1 Natrialbaceae archaeon | reverse complement strand
GGACGATCGCCCGGGGAATCGTCCGGCCCGGTGCCTCCACTTCCTCCGCGACGGACGGGATGACCGTCCATGCGCCGTAGGACGTTATCGCGATCTGAACCGCCGCCGCGAACGGGCCGAGTTTCACTGACCCCAGGTCCCGGTAGTGCGTCGGGTCGGCCCGTGCAATCCCGAGCGTGACGAAAACCAGCAGAACCGTCAGAAGGCCCGCCGAGAGAAGGAGGTTGGCGCGACTCGTGACGGTGACTCCAAAGAGATTCACCAGGAACGCCAGGGCGATCCCCGCGACGGCGATCGGGACCGTGTATTTCCCCGCACCGGGAACGACGATGGCCGCATATTCGGCGAGGGCCAGTGCCGAAACGGTGATCCCGAAGATCCACCCCAGGCTGTATGAAATCCCTTCGAGATAACTCGCGAAAGCCCGAACTGTCGGATTGGGCCCGAGCGCCTCATATGGAAACACCGCCGGGCCACCTGCCTCGGGGAAGGCCAGCGAGAGTTCGGCGTACGGGAGCGCAATCCCCAGCATGAGTAAGCCCGCGCCGAGCCAGGCCAGGATGGCCGTCGAGCCAACGAGTCGGCCGGTCGGGCCAGGGAAGACGAAAATGGCTGAACCGATCATCCCGCCGATGCTCAACAGCAGGCAGTCGAGCAACCCCAATTCTCGTTCGAGTTCGCCGTCGTCGGTCCCCTCGGAAGTGGCCATGGAGAGTAGCGCGAGAACCGTTCAGGGGGGCCAGTCTTTTGTTTTGTGGAATCCGCCCGGCACCCCACCGTTACGCTGACTCAGCGTCCCCTGGGTCCCCTTTGCGGACCGTTCCACCCACAACAAGTGCAGCCCCGATGATGACGAGGTTCTTCACGATGTATTGCCCTTCGACGGTGAGGCCGTAGGGGAACTGCGTGAATACCACGTCCGGCAACAGGACGACCGGGAGAAAGGTCCCAGGCATCTGCAAAAACAGGAGGAAGATGCCTACCCGAATCAACGGGCGATACAGCAGGCATAAGCCGATCAACACTTCCCACACGCCCAGAACGGGGACGAACAGCTCCGATGGCAGGAAATAGACCGTCTTCGCGACGAGTTCTCCCGCTGGACTGACCCCGATGAGCTTGAGTGCTCCGAACCAGACGAATACCACCCCGATCCCGATTCGAACGATCGGCGTTCCGAACCGAGCCATCGCCGTGGAAACCCGCCGGTCGATCCGGTCGAACGCGTTGCCCCACTCGTCAAAACGATCGAAACGCTGTGAATCGCTCATGGTGTGCTCCGGTCCCTGGTCGGTTGCGAGCGGCAGGCCTTCGCCGCCAACCGCCTGGAAATCCGTCAGCTTCTACGCACCCCAGATGCATCAACCTGCTGAACCGAAAACGTCTCTGACAGGCCGGCTCCGGATCTGCAACCGACCTGAAGAATACCTCGCGGGTCTGGCTCGACCCACCAACCGGCCCTCAGACGTCGTCCGGCGTGTCGAAGTCGTGGAAATGCTCCCCGTGCTCCTTCGTGAGAACGTTGAGGGCGGCGGCCGCCCCGTCGCCGGCCGAGATGATCGCCTGCCACTCCTCGGCCCGGACCATCGCCCCCGTGGCGTACGCGTTCTCGACGCTGGTTTCCATCGTCACGTCCACGTCGACGACGCCGTCGTCGGTGAACTCGCACCCCAAATCCTCCGCCAGGTCTCTGTTGGCCCCCGTCGCCAGGATCACGTACGTCGCCTCGTACTCGTCCGCCTCCGTTTCGACGACGAACCCGTCCCCGTCGCGTTCGACGCTCGTCACTTCCTCGTCTTGGTGGAGGTCCACGCCATGATCGGAGACGGCCTGCTCGCGAGCCCGGTCGACGAACACGGACCCATCCATACTGCGGATGCCGAGATAGTTGAACAGGTGGGCTTTGTGGAGCCACGTCCCGTCCGTGTCGAAAACCGCCGTTTCGAGGTCGTTCTTCGCCGTGAACAGTCCTGCACTCAGGCCGGCGGCGCCACCGCCGACGATGATGACAGTTGACATGATCTATCGTAACTTGGGACTCGGAACAATAACTGTGCCGGTGGCGGAACCTGCTGACACTCCAGAGGCCCCAAGCAACAGCCTTCCGGGCCGAGAGCCAGAACTGAAAGCCTGTTTTGTCACTGTCCCCGCCCGAATGATGTGGATTTATTCCTCTGAGAAACGATATGGCGAAGCAAGAAATGTTGGGGATTCACGTTGCCTTCGTCGTATTGCTCGTCGGAGTCGAGGCGTTCTTCACCGGCCTGGCCATCCTGAACGTTCGATACGGGGAACGAGCCGTCGCCGAATCGGCCGCCTGGATCGAGGCGGAACTGGGCGTCGAGGACATCGATCGACTCTCGTCGTACCACCGATTACGAACCGGGTTCGGTCTGCTGTCCGGGTGGTTCGGGTTGCTGGCCCTGTTTCTCGTGCTATATTCCGGCTTGTTCGCCGACGCGGTCGGCGTGGTAAACGAGTTGGGGATGGGACCGATCGGAGAGGGCATCGTCTTTTTCGTGGGGGGTGCTGTCGTCCTGGCGCTCTATGACGTCCCGTTCGACCTGTTTTCGACGTTCGTTATCGAGGACCTCTTCGACTTCAACGAACAGTCGGTGACGCTCTGGCTCCGGGACACCCTGTTGAACCTCGTCATCACCACCGTTATCGTGGCCGTCGTGGCCGGCGTTCTCCTCTGGACCGTCGAGACGATCGGGCAGTGGTGGCTGGCCGGAATTGGTTTGGTCGCCGTGCTTACGATCGTCCTGAACGTGGTCATCCCGAGAGTGATCATGCCCCTCTTTTACGACTTCGAGCGCCTGGATAGCGGTGACCTTCGCGAAGCGATCGAGGACGTGTTCGATCGGGCCGGTTTCGAGTGCGAGCAGATCTACGAGATGAACGCGAGTTCGCGGTCCTCGAAGTCGAACGCATTTTTCGCTGGCTTCGGTCGCACCAAACGGGTGGTCCTCTTCGACACCCTGATCGATTCGATGGAGATTCCGGAAATCCAGGCCGTCCTCGCGCACGAACTCGCCCACTGGAAGAAGGGACACATCTGGAAACGGATCGGCAGCACGGTCGCGCAGGCGGCCGTCGTGTTGTTCGTTTTGCAGCTGCTGGTCGCCCCGGACTTCCTCCTGACCACCAACTGGCTGTACGAGATGTTCGGCGTCACCCAAACTCCGTACGCGGGGCTTGTCCTGGCAACCTTCTGGGTGCAGCCGATCTTCCGACTCACCGCCCCGATCCGACTCAAGCTCTCGCTCGCCCACGAGCGCGAGGCCGACGCCTTCGCGGCGGACGTGATGGGCGGTCCCGAGCCGCAGGCCTCGGCCCTGGCGAAGCTGGCCGACGAAAACCTGGCGAATCCGTTCCCGCATCCCTGGTACGAGGCGTTCCATTACGACCACCCGCCGATCCCCGACCGTATTCGCACGCTCCGCGAAAAAAACGAGGGAACCGGCGGGGCGTAAACGAATCAGCCAGTAGAGCCTGTCCGAAAAAAGTGCACTTTTCCGGCAAATATGCTTAATAAGGCCTATAACGGTGTCTAAGGCTGTGAAATTGTGCCGGAAATTGATTTTCGGACAGGCTCAGTAAGGGGCCGTAATCGGGAGGCTTCGACTCAAGAATTTTGTTCCATCGGCCCGAAATACTCCTGAACAGCCGATGGACAGGCGCAAAATCCTCAAAACGATCTCCGGGGCGATCCCAGTGTCAATTTCCCTGTCGGGATGCATGGGGACCGAAGAGGACGCGGGGACGACCGACGCCAGGACGACGGCGGTGGAAACCTCGGAGACTGGGACGGTGGTCTCGGCGTCCGGGGGCGGAACCGACGACATCGCGCCAGTCTACGTGTATCAGGTCGAGGAAGACGATGACAGACGAACCGCAATCGAGGCCCTCCTCGACCGGTTCGAGACCGACTTCTCCGGGAAACGCGTGGCGGTCAAGGCCAACTTCAATAGTGGCGACCCGTTCCCAGCCTCGACCCATCCCGAAACCCTGGCGGCCCTGTTCGACGCGGTCCGTGAGGGGGCAGAGGTCGTGCTCGCCGAACGAAGCGGAATGGGCGACACGAGCACCGTGCTGGAAGAAATCGGCGTCCGCGATCTGGCAGGGGAGAAGGGCGTGGACGTCGTCCTGCTCGATGACCTCGATAGCGACCAGTGGCACCGACGGGACGCTCCCGACTCACACTGGCAGGACGGGTTCCTGTTTCCCGACGTTTTCGCCGACGCGGACACCGTGGTCCAGACGTGCTGTCTCAAGACCCATCGGTACGGTGGGCAGTTCACGATGTCGCTAAAGAACAGCGTCGGGATGGTGGCCGAGACCGATCCGGAAACGGGCCACGACTACATGGCCGAACTCCACGGCCCCGATCAACGAAAGAAGATCGCCGAGGTGAACGCGGCCTACGACCCCGAACTCGTGGTGATGGACGCTCTCGCTGGCTTCGCGACCGGCGGTCCGGCCAGCGGGGAACGCATCGAACCGGGCATCGTGGCCGCGAGTCGCGACCGGATCGCCCTCGATGCCGTGGGTGTGGCCCTCCTCCGAGGGTACAACACCAGGGAGGCGGTTGCAAATGGGCCGATCTTCGAACAGGAACAGATCGCCAAAGCCGCCACCCTCGGACTCGGGGCCACATCGCTCGATGACGTCCACGTCGTACCGGTCAACGATGCGGCCAAGAAAGTGGCCATGACGGTTTCCGAGCGACTCCAATCGTGAGTGGCGGGCAAGAGAGGCAAAGTGCTCGACGCTGATAGCTGGAGCGCCTGAGACCAGCCTTATTCGCCCTCGTACCCGGCCAGTTCAACCTTCTGGATAAGGACGTCCCGATTGGCCTCGCCCTCGATGACCGCCACGTCCTCGTACCGGTCGGCGTCGGCGCTCTCCACGCTATCCACCATGTTCAGGGCGTGTTCGACGACTTCCTCGCATCCCTCGCACGTCATGCCTGTGACCGTCAGTTCGGTCGTCATACCCCTCTCTTTGACAGCGGTGCTTAGAATGTTTGCGATCCGTCGCGAAAGGTGCCGTGGAAACTCCGATACGGCCGCCGAAGTGTCCGGGACTACCGGCGGAGCACGCCCAGCAACTCGTAGTCCTGATCGGGCGTATAGCTCCGGAACAGCAGGCTGTTTGCCAGCACGGAGACACTAGAGGATGCCATCGCGGCAGCCGCCAGAACCGGCTGGAGCAGGCCCAGCGAGGCCAGCGGGATCATCACCGTGTTGTACCCGAGCGCCCAGAAGAGGTTCTGCTTGATCTTCTGGAGGGTCGCGTCGGAGATCCGAATCGCCTTGACGACGTCCAGCGGGTCGTCTCGCATCAACGTTACGTCGGCCGCCTCGATAGCGACGTCCGTGCCGGATCCGATTGCCGTCCCGACGTACGCAACCGCCAGGGCCGGCGCGTCGTTAACGCCGTCGCCGACCATCATCGCCCGGCGCCCGTCTTCCTGAATGGCCTCGACGGCCTCCGACTTGTCCTCTGGCAGGACCTCGGCGTGGACGTCGTCGGGGTCGATGGCGACCGCTTTGGCGACTGCTCTCGCGGTTCGTTCGTTGTCGCCCGTGATCATCGTCACGTCAACGCCCCGCTTTTTCAGCGCGCCGACGGCGTCCTGGGCCGATTCCTTTACGGCGTCCGCGTTGGCGATCACGCCAGCGAGGTCGCCGCCGACGGCCACGAGCATGGCCGTCTTGCCGTCGCGCTCGAGGCGTTCCATCGTCTCCTCGGCGCGGGACGGATCGACGCCATCGTCCCGAAGCAGTTTGCGGTTCCCGACCAGGACCTCCCGGCCCTCGACAGTCGCCCTGACGCCGTGACCGGGGACGTTTTCGAAGTCGTCGGAGTCGGCGATCTCGATTCCCCTGTCTCGGGCCCCCTCGACGATGGCCTCGGCGAGGGGATGCTCGCTCGCCTTCTCGGCGCTGCCGGCATAGCGGAGGAGTGCCTCTTCGTCGAGACGTTCCTGGGTAGCAACCGCCTCACCGGCGCCGTCGACGGGGGGTTCACCCTCTTCGGCCAGTTCGCCACCGTCGGCGGCGACGCCGTCGATCACCTCGACATCGGTTAGTTCCATCCGGCCCTCGGTGAGCGTCCCGGTCTTGTCGAACACGACCGTGTCGACGTCCCGGACCCGCTCCAGGATGTCACCGCCCTTGAAGAGGACGCCGTTCTGGGCGCCAATCGTGGTGCCGACCATCGTCGCGGCCGGCGTCGCCAGGCCGAGCGCACAGGGGCAGGCGATGAGGACCGCGCTGGCGAAGACGACGACGGCGAACTCGAAGACGGAAATCGTTCCGCCGGCCGCGGCCGGGCCGCCCGCGACCAGCCCCCACAGCGGGAGCGTTTCGACGAACCCGGCGAGCGACCCGGGGAACAGCGCCCAGACGCCCGCCCAGAACAGCGCGTTCAGGATGACCGCCGGGACGAAGTAGGCGCTGATCCGGTCGGCCACGTTCTGGATCTCGGGCTGGCGGGATTGGGCCTCCTTGACCGTCCGAACGATTTGCTGGAGGGCCGTGTCCGCGCCGACCTTCGTTGCTTCGACGGTCAGGACCCCGTTCTCGTTGATGGTCGATCCGACGACCTCGTCCCCGACCGCCTTCTCGACGGGCACCGACTCGCCGGTCACCATCGACTCGTCGACCGCACTTTGGCCGTCCACGACGACCCCGTCGGTCGGTATCTTCTCCCCGGGTCGGACCTTCATCCGGTCGTCGACCGTGACGTCCTCGATCGCTACCTCGCGTTCGGTGCCGTCATCCTCGACAAGGGTGGCGGTGTCGGCCTCCATCTCGAGGAGGGTCCGGAGCGCCTCGCTTGCCTGTCCTTTCGACCGGGCCTCGAGGTAGTTCCCGAGAGTGATGAACACGAGGATGAGCGCTGCCGTGTCGAAGTACAGCCCCTCGCTCGCGAGCAGGCCCAGCAAGACGACCAGCGAGTAGACGTACGCTGTGGACGATCCGAGGGCGATGAGCACGTCCATGTTGGCACTTCGGTTCCTGACGATGGCCGTGTAGGAGTTCCGGTAGAATTCCCGCCCCAGGAAGTACTGAACCGGCGTTGCAAGGGCGAACTCGACCCACCCGATCTTCAGCCCGAAGACCGTTTCAGGGACCACGGATCCGCCGAGCAGGAACTTGTCGGCAATGAAGAACAACATCGGCGCCGAGAGGAGTGCCCCGAACAGCGTCAGGCGGAGTTGCTTCCGGATCTCCTCCTTCCTGGCGGCGTCCCTCTTGGCCTCCACGTCCTCGCCCGTCCCTTCGCCGCCCGAGTCGTCCTCACGGACCGGCGAATATCCCGCCGATTCGATGGCTTCGTACAGGTCCGACTGGGCGACTGCTCCCGGGACGTATTCCACCTGCGCCTCGTCGGTCGCAAAGTTCACGTCCGCATCGACGACGCCGTCCGTCCCGTCGAGTGCTTCCTGAACGGCTTCCGAGCAGTTCGAACACGACATGTCGGTGACAGCCACCGTGATCGTCTCGCTCTGGGGCGCGTACCCCGAATTGGAAACGGCCGCGAAGATTTCGTCAAGCCCGACCAGATCAGGGTCGAACGTCACCGACGCGTCGTCCGTCGCGTAGTTTACGTTCGCCTCGTCAACGCCCTCAAGAGCTTCCAGGGAACTCCCGACCGTCGACGAGCAATTCGCGCAACTCATCCCGCCCACGTCGAATCGCACCGTCCGTGTCATAATGGTCACTTAGGGGTTCCTAAGGGAGGGACGTTCATTGCGGTTGTGCTTAACTAACCAAAGCAAGAAGCCGGACGAAACTCAGAAAATTAAGCTACAGGCGAAATTTCGTTCGTAATTGAATCAGTCGGCCGAATCAGCCAACTGCTGATACTGCTCTTCGAAGTTGGCCCGACAGGATTCACAACAGAAGTGGTACAGATCGTCGTCGATACGGGCCGATTCGCCCTCGCTGGTCACCCGGTTACCACATTCGTCGCAGGTCACCGCAAGACTGGCGTCGCTAATGTGCGGACTCCAGATGCTGTCGGTGACGAGACGAACGTCGTATTCTGCGACGTCATCCATGTCGAGGGCACCGTTCAGAAGGGGTTCGATGTCGACCTCTTCCAATACGGCCTTCACGAAAACGTGCGAGTCTGCGGTCACGAAGACGTGTTCGACCGCCTCCAGCGTCGCGAGTCGCTTTTTCACTTCACCGTTCGCCCCCGGGTTCAGCGTCAGGTCGATGAGGACCGTCACGCCATCATCGAGCATCGAGCGATCGACGTCGAGGGTGAACCGTCGGATAACCCCCAGTTCTTTGAGCCGTTCGATTCGATCGGACACCGTCGGCGGGGATACCGCCACCTTATCTGCTATTTCGCTGTAAGGGCGGCGCCCCTCCTCGATCAAGAGGCGGAGGATGTTGAGGTCAGTCTCGTCTAGATCGCGCATATTGACTATTTTGAGCATCACTGTGTAAAACAACTTTCGACATCCCGCTTCCTAAAGGAATTGTAACGAATAACCGACCACAAAGGTCTCGATTTGAGGGCTTTAACGGGCCGAAAATCGGCGTTCTCACCGTCAGTCGTTACTGTCCCGCCCCATTATATGAAACTCCTCGTTGGGGCGCATATCGGCGAGTTGCGCCATCCGGTTCGAGAGGTTGAAAAAGGCCGTGACTGCCCCGATATCCCAGATTGCTCGTTGCGAGTATCCGACCTCGCGCAGGCGCTCAAAGTCGTCCTCGCCCACTTCGGCCTGTCGCTGGGTCAGTTTCACCGCAAAATCGAGCATCTGCTTTCGTTTCTCGGTGACATCGGCGGTGCGGTGATTGGCTATCAACTGGTCGGCAAGCAACGGATCGTCGGCGTAAATCCGACAGAGCGCGCCGTGAGCGACGTTGCAGTAGTAACAATCGTTGACCCCACTGACCGTCACGACGATCATTTCGATTTCCTCCCGGTCGAGTTCGGTGTGATCGACCAGCGCATCGTGGTACTCGAAGAACGCTCTGAAGTGCGACGGACGATAGGCATAGGCAAGGAATACGTTGGGGATGAACCCCGCGCGTTCTTCCTCCTCCCGGATGCGTTCTTGCAGGTCCTCCGGGAGCTCCTCGACGTCCGGAACGGGAAACCGTGACATGGCTGGGATTTCGTCGGCCATGGCCGTGTCAATCGGCTGGATCATCTTAGTTTCGAGGGTGGTTTCGAAGGAAGTCATTGGCCCATCACCGCCGATTTCCTGGACCAGTCTGGGGCAATCATTCGGCGAGTTCGTCGGCGTTCGAACAGATAGTATCCGCCAAAACCGTCCCATCGGCCGATCCGAAAATTGTTGCTCTAGAGTTGCCCCGTCAATATTGTCGAATACCACCAAACGTGGCTCCTGGTTCCGAGGGAGTGGTTCGGCCGGCCGCGTCAGCGCAAGCGTTACTTATCTCCCGGCCTCAGAACGGTCGAATGCGACCCGAAGGACTCCCCCGACGATCGTTTGTCCGGACCGCTGGGACCATCTTTCTCACTGGGGTGGCTGGATGTAACGCCCCGAACGACACGACCGAAACCACCGAACGTGCTTCGGATAGTGGCGGGCCGTCCGCGACTGAAACGGAAACGAGAACGCGGAGTTCGACCACTGGAGACGACGGTGGGATGAAGGGGACAGATCTCCCCGAGGCCGTCCGCCTCGAACCGGTGGCCACTGGATTCACGTCTCCCGTCGGAATCGAGGTTTCCGACGACGGGCGACGGTTCGTCGTCGATCAGGCTGGCCTGATCCGACTCCACAACGAAACGGGCCTCCGGGACCGTCCATACCTCGACGTCCGGGACAGAATGGTCGACGTTGGCGGCGGGTATTCGGAGCAGGGCCTCCTGGGAATGGCGTTGCACCCGAACTTCACCGACAACGGGAGGTTGTACGTGCGGTATAGCGCCCCGCGACGGCAGGGCACTCCCAGAGGGTTCAGCCACACGTTCGTCCTCTCCGAATTCAGTGCCGATCCCGGCGCCCAGCAGGTCGATCCGGCCACGGAACGGACCCTCCTCGAAATCCCACAACCACAGAGCAACCACAACGCCGGCGCGATCGTTTTCGGCCCTGAGGGGTATCTGTACGTGGCGACAGGTGACGGGGGAGGGGCTGGCGACAGCGGAACCGGCCACGTCTCCGATTGGTACGACGGAACTTCCGGCGGCAACGGACAGGACGTCACCCGCAACTTGCTCGGGAGCATTTTGCGGATCGATGTCGACGACACTGACGAGGGGCGAAACTACGGGATTCCGGACGACAACCCCCTGGTGGGCCAGGAAGGATACGACGCGCAGTACGCCTGGGGCGTACGTAACCCCTGGCGAATGTCCTTCACCGACGGCGACCTTTACGCGGCCGACGTGGGCCAGAATCGCTACGAGGAGGTGAACCGAATCCGTAAGGGCGGGAACTACGGATGGAACGTTCGCGAAGGATTTCACTGCTTCCGGTCCGATTCCTGCCCGCGAGAAACGTCCGACGGCGAGCCAATCCGTGACCCGGTCATCGAGTACTCCCACGCCGAAAACGACGGTGATCCAGGCGGCGCCGCCGTCGTCGGGGGCTACCTGTATCGTGGTGCCGCGCTTCCGGGCCTCGAGGGCCGGTACGTCTTTGCTGACTGGCAGGCCAATGGCCGACTATTCGTCGCGACGCCAGGAGATGCTGACGGCTGGCCGATCGAAACGGTTCAAATCGCCAACGCATCCGATGACAGCGTCGGGCGATTCGTTCTCGCGTTCGGTCGTGGCCAGGACGACGACCTGTATCTTGCTACAACCGACGAAAGCAGCGTTTCCGGCACGAGCGGAGCGATCCACCGTATTCAGGAAGGAAACCAGAACACGAATTGATGCTCGAATTCACCCGGGGGGAGTTGTCGGGAGCGAACGAAACGATTGCCGTGGTATGAATGGGATTACCAATCCGTCACCAACAGGGTCAAATGTAGGCCGCCCTAAAATTAACTCGTTATGGTCAGCTACGACTTTTCCGACCGCGTCGCCGCGGTAACGGGCGGGAGTTCAGGAATCGGCCGCGAAACAGCCATTCACTTCGCGAAACACGGCGCGTCAGTCGTCGTCGCAGACGTCGACGATGAGAAGGGGGAAGATGTGGTGTCAACGATCGAGGACGACGGCGGCGAGGCCGTCTACGTGCACACCGACGTTACCGACATGGACCAGGTCGCGGAAATGGTGCAGACGGCCATCGACGAGTATGGTCGCCTTGACTATGCCGTCAACAACGCGGGCATCGGCGGTCAGCAGGTGCCCGCCGGCGACCATACCGAAGAGTCCTGGCAGAAGGTTATCGATATCAATCTAAACGGCGTCTGGCGGTCGCTGAAGGCCGAACTCGAGGAAATGGTCGGTCAGGACGAGGGCGGTGTCGTCATCAACATGGCGTCGG
Organism: Natrialbaceae archaeon; assembly: GCA_046710005.1. Lineage (GTDB taxonomy): Archaea > Halobacteriota > Halobacteria > Halobacteriales > Natrialbaceae > DATFIX01. The sequence goes on along the minus strand of JBKEGM010000046.1, from coordinate 493 downwards.
TGCTGGGCCATGTCGGCTTCGAAACGTCCTCGGCCTACGTCTCGGCGAAACACGGCGTCCTCGGCCTCACCAAGACAGCAGCCTGGGAATACGCCGAAGAAGACGTCCGGGTCAACGCAGTCTGTCCCGGTTTCATCGAGACCCAGATGCTCGAGGAGGGTGGCATCACCGAAGATCCGGAAGTTCGCGCGCAGATCGAAGCGATGCACTCCCAGCAGCGCCTCGGCCAACCTGAAGAGATTGCGGACGCCGTTATGTGGCTCTGCTCCGACGGCGCCTCCTTCACCAACGGTGAGGCGCTCACCGTGGACAGCGGCTTCACGAGTCGCTGACGGCCGTTCCTTTTGCGGGCCGATTGGAGCAGCAGTGAACTACCCCTGCCTACTCGGCTGCTTGCGCCGCCTCCTTGAGGCAGGGGCTTCCTGTTTCGACGACGCGACTTGCAGACACGGCAAGCGTGTCCACAGCGGTCGCAGTCTCCACAGGCGTGTCT
>JBKEGM010000045.1:0-12198 GCA_046710005.1 Natrialbaceae archaeon | reverse complement strand
CCCACGGCGCAATCGTTGGGGCAGGCCGCCCAGCGTCCTCGGCAGTCGATGTGAGTGCGTCGGCGTACTGCTCGAGTTTCGAAAACGGAGTGAAGACCGGCATCCAGCCGTCGGCGAACTCACCAGTGAGACGGCGATTCTGTTCCCCCATTGCAGCGTTGAAAATCGGGAGCTGGTCCGAGAGTCCGTCAAAGCCGACCGAATATGGCCCGACATCGAACACGTCGCCGTGGTACTCCACCGTGTCGCCATCGACGGCTTGTCGGATAATCTCGATCGCTTCGCGTGCTCGTCGCAATGGCTGCTCGAACTCGAGTCCATGCCACTCAGTGACGATCGGTGGGGAACTCACGCCGACCCCGAGTATCGCCCGCCCGTTGGATATTGCATCGAGCGTAACGCCGCTCATTCCCAGGAGACTCGGTGATCTGGAGAAGACGTTCGCGATTCCCGTTCCGAGTCGGATATCCTCCGTCTCGTGTGCGATTACACTGAGGACTGCAATCGAGTTCGTTCCGGACGTTTCGCCTTTCCACACCGAGTGATACCCCCGTCGCTCGGCGTGTCGGGCAAACGCTACCATCTCGTCGATGCTGAAGCCTGCCAGTTCGTCGGGAATGACGAGTCCGATCTGTGACATCGTCTGACTATTACGATAGACGTAAAAGTTATTTCCGAATTTTACGATAGACGTGCAAGGCTATTTGATTGGTGCTCAAGAACCCGCACGGATATTATTGCTCGGAAACGCATCGTTTGAGGCCCCAACTCACCTTCGGGAACGGATCTCGTCCTTGCCGCACAATTGCAGAACGGACCGCCAATATCCTTCCAGCACACGTTTCCCGTTACTGTCGTTGGGGCAATCTGTGGCCGCTCGTGAGCGACGATCTTCATCAATCGTGACGAGATTGGCCCCCACAGGGATAGGTTCACTTCGATGAAAGGCGAACGATTGCATCACCTGTGACAATACTGTCACCTTCCTCGACGAACACCTCCGCTATGTCGCCGGCTCGTGAGGCGACTACGTCGTTTTCCATCTTCATCGACTCGAGAACGCACACACGGTCACCGGCAGCAATCGTGTCACCGGCCTCGACCTCGACCGAGAGGACAGTCCCATCCATCCCGGCCGTGACAACGTTCTCGTCGTCGCTGTCGACCGCCCCGGCTCCCGCCGAGGAGGACGAGGACGTTTCGTTGTCCGGGCTGTCGTCGGCTGCTCCGTCACGAGACGCCGCGTCACGCCGTGTCGATCCGGCGGTCCGGTCGGCCATTACCGATGCCCCCGCTTGGGTGTGAGCGCCCCCGGCGATCCTTACGTCGAACTGTTTGCCGCCGACCGTAACTGTCAGCGTCCGCGCCGGGTCGTCGGTTTCGGTCGCGTCCTGCCCCCACCGCTCGACTGCACGCTCGAGCCGTTCGCCGTCGAGTTCCTCGTCGAGGTAGGTTGTCGTGTGAATGCCATCAACGAATGGATCGTCGATGAGCATGAGCCTGTGGAACGGGATGGTAGTGGGGATGCCAGCAAGATCGAATTCGGCGAGAGCGCGTCGGGAACGCTGGATGCACTCCTTGCGATCCGATGCACGGACGACGAGCTTTCCGATCATCGAGTCGTACTCGCCGCTAATTTCGTCGCCCTCCCGGATGGAATCGTCGACACGAACGCCAATTCGACCCGGGGGATCGTACTGCGTGACGGTTCCGGTAGCCGGGTCGAAGTCGGCGGCGATGTCTTCGGCATTGATTCGGAACTCCATCGCGTGGCCGTCAACGTCGACCTCGTCCTGCGAGAAGGTCAGCTCCTCGCCGGCGGCGACTTTGAGCTGCCACTTCACGATGTCGATGCCTGTCAACTCCTCTGTGACAGTGTGTTCGACTTGGATACGAGTGTTGACCTCGAGGAAGTAGAAGTTCGTATCAGCACCAAGTTTTTCATCGGGGTCGCGGGTAGGGGTTTCGTCTACGAGGAACTCGACGGTGCCAGCATTCGTGTAGCCGGCCTCGTGGACACCCCGGCGGGCAGCCTCACCGATTCGCTCCCGGAGCTCGTCGGTCAAGGCAGGACTTGGTCCTTCCTCGATGATTTTCTGGTGACGGCGCTGCAGCGAACAGTCTCGCTCCCCGAGGTGCCGGACGTTCCCATAGTCGTCGGCAAGGATCTGTACTTCGACGTGGCGCGGCGCTTCGAGATATCGCTCCAGATAGACCGAATCGTTATCGAAGTATGCCTCTCCCTCACGTTGTGCACTCGTCAGCTGTCCCTCGATTTCGTCTCCGGTCCGAACGATCTTCATGCCGCGGCCGCCCCCACCTCCTTCGGCCTTGATCGCTATCGGGTAGCCGTGTTCCTCGGCGAACGCCCGGACCTCGTCGGGTGTCTGGACGGGCTTGATCGTTCCCGGAACGATCGGCACATCAGCTGCGTCCATCAGTTGTCGGGCCTCAGTTTTCTCTCCGAGCCGGGTCATTGCCTCGGCCGAAGGGCCGACCCACGTGATACCATCAGTCTCTGCTACCTGTCGAGCGAACTCAGCGTTCTCGGCGAGGAAGCCGTAGCCGGGATGGATTGCGTCGGCGTCGGCCTCCTGAGCCGCGTTAATGATGGCGTCTCCATCGAGATACGACTCCGCAGCACGCGCCGGTCCAACCCGGTAGGATTCATCGGCGTACCGAACGTGCCCCGCGTCTTCATCGGCGTCGCTGTAGATTGCCACCGGAGTCACATCGAGTTCCCGACATGCGGCCATGACACGCACGGCAATTTCCCCTCTATTGGCGACAAGGACTTTCTCGAACATTACGGGATATCAGACCGGCCACCCATATTTAATTTTTCTTCCCACCTAGGGTGGGGCCCGAATCGAATTTGGCGATGGATTCTTATGCTCGACTTCAGTTGGTCATCTATGGACATCGAAGGTGAGTTCTCGGAGACCACCGACCAAGAACTGGACGCGATGGCGACTGCACTCTCGAAACACTTCGGAAGCGACGTTTCTCTGGTTGAGGAGGGAAGCGGCCGCGTCGTCGCCTCGAAAGACCGGATCGGTATCCCACGCCGACAGTCACCTGATACCGTCGAGCCCGCGACCGAACGCGAACGCGAGGTCCTTAAGGAGATCGAGACGATTCTCCAGGGTGGCCCGGAGCGTGGACACGAAAAGCTCGAACAGATCGGCAAGCTGTTCGTCCGAGACCGTATCGACCGGCTGTTCGACGAGATCCTGTTCGAGGACGGTACCTTCGCCAGTTACGACGCCGATGAGGACCTCGCTGCCGACGCCATAGTTACCGGGGCGGGGCTCATCAATGACCGAAAGGTGTTCTTCGCCGCCAACGACTACACGGTCAAAGCAGGGACGTTCGCCGACAAATCCATCGAGAAGCTCGTCCGGATGCAAGAACATGCGATCGAAGCGAACGCGCCAATCGTCTATCTTATTGACTCGAGCGGAGGGCGGATCGACGTTCAATCCACGTTCTACGCCGACCGGTATCACGGCGGCAAGCAATTCTACAACCAGTGTATCATGTCCGGCCGTGTCCCGCAGATTGCCATCATGTACGGACCCAATTTCGCCGGGACGGCGTATCAGCCCGTCTTTAGCGACTACCTCATCATGGTCAGGGACATCAGTGCGATGGCCATCGCAAGCCCCAGGATGGTCGAGATGGTCACCGGAACGGAGACGTCGATCGAAGAGCTCGGGAGTCCCGACATGCACGCTCGCCACACCGGCAGCGTCGACATCGTCGTAGACGACGAAGCCGAGGCGGCGGCAGCTGTCCACAACCTACTCAACTATCTGCCAGAAAATTACCGCCAGCAGCCCCCGCGAGCGAGCGGCCGCCCGCCGGCTGAGGACACGGCGGCTACGGACACGGTTATTCCGGATGATCCGAATGCCCCCTACGATGTCCACCGACTTATCGATCACATCGTCGACGAGGGGTCGTTCCTCGAGTTGAAACCCGAATTTGCGTCGGAGATGGTCACTGGCCTCGGCCGAATCGACGGTCGGTCGATTGGCGTGCTGGCGAACCAACCCGCCGTCAAATCCGGGGCAATCTACCCCGACTCCAGCCTGAAGGCCGCCGGGTTCGTCTGGCAGTGTGACGCCTACAACATCCCGTTGCTGTACCTCTGTGATTCGCCCGGATATATGGTTGGAGAGCAGATCGAGCAGGAGGGGATCCTCCAGAAGGGACGGAAACTGGTGTATGCCACGTCCTGTGCCACTGTGCCGAAGGTCTCGGTGTTCGTGAGGAAGGGGTACGGTGCGGCGACCTACGCGATGGCCGGTCCGGCATTCGACACGGACGCGACACTTGCGCTCCCGAGCAGCGAAATCGCGGTGATGGGGCCGAAGGCAGCGGTCAACGCGGTTTACGCGAACAAGTTAGCTGACATCGACGATCCGGAAAAGCGAGCACAACGGGAGAAAGAACTCCGCGAAGAGTACCGCGAGGACATCGACATCCACAAACTCGCCTCTGAGATGGTCGTCGACGAACTCGTCCCGCCACGAGACCTCCGTGCAGAAATCGCCAATCGATTCGAAATGTACCAGGGAAAGGAGAAGCATCGCCCGGACCGAAAACACGGAGCGATGTTGTTCTGACCAGCTACCGTCTACCGAGCCCCACCGGTTGCGTGGCCCAGCTCTGCGAACTCGGCTGGCAGTTGCACGGGGAGGCCGGCTCACGTCTGGTCGAAGATCCCTCGATCGGACTGGCGCAGAACTCCGGTGGTGCACCCCCAGGGAGGAGTGTGTTTCGACGGTGCCGATCCTGAGCACCCGCTGGCTCTTCACAGCGGAGATTCGAATCCCGTCGTCGTCGAGAAATCCAGGTGTGGCGCCACCGTGTCTGCGGAGTTACGCAACCTATAGTCGCTCGACGATCGTTGCGATACCCTGACCGAACCCGATACACATCGTGGAGAGTCCAACGTCCTCGTCTCGTTCCTCAAGAGCGTGTACCAGTTTGGTGAGCAACGCAGCCCCGGTCGCCCCCAGTGGGTGGCCGTGCGCGATCGCGCCTCCATTAACGTTCGTGCGGTCCCAGTCCGCTCCAGTCTCCGTGAGCCACGCGAGGACGACAGATGCGAACGCCTCGTTCACCTCGAACAGGTCCACATCGTCGACGGTCAGCTCGGCCTTTTCGAGTACCTGCTCGGTCGCGGGAATGGGACCGGTCAACATCGTGATCGGGTCGACGCCGACGACTTCAGTCTGCCGAACGCGTGCCATCGGTTCCCAACCGTGCTCCTCGGCGGCCTCGGCGCTCGTCACCAACAGGGCACTTGCCCCGTCAACGATGCCAGAGGAGTTGCCTGCGTGGTGGACGCCGTCGCCTTCCTCGCGGAATGCGAGGGGGAGTTTCCCCAGTGATTCCGTCGTGGAGTCCGGGCGCGGGTGTCCGTCTTTTTCAACGGTGATCTTGTCACCGTCGAGCGTCGTCTCGACAGGCCAGAGTTGGGAGTCGTATCGCCCCTCGTCCCAGGCAGTCTTCCACCGACGCTGTGAATCGACGGCAAGACGGTCGACCTCCTCGCGAGAGAATCCGTACTCCTCGGCGATTCGCTCGGCGCCCTCTCCCTGGCTCGTAATCTCGTCGTAGTACTCAAGGTAGGTGTCAGTGACGGCATTTTCGTCGACGACTCCCTCCTCGGCGTTGCCGCTGCTTCCCATCGGCACGAGAGTCATGTGCTCAACGCCGCCCGCAACGAGAACGTCGTGGTACCCGGCACGAATCTGACCGGCGGCGAAGTTGACGGCCTGTTGGCCCGAGCCGCACATCCGGTTCAGCTGGACGCCTGGCACGCCATCGCCCCAACCGGCGACCATCGGTGCGATTCGCCCGATGTTCAGGCCCTGCTCGCCCACAGGAGAAACACACCCGTATACAACGTCTTCGATGTCTACTGGATCGAACCCGACGCGTTGTTCGAGCGCGTGAAGCGGCTCTGCTGCGAGATCCTGTGGGTGAGTGTCCCGAAACGCACCGTTTCGGTCTCCAAACGGCGTCCTGACTGCATCGACGATGACTGCTTCCTGCATAACGTAACCATGAGAGTCGATTGATTTGAGTGTTTCTCCGGCTTCCGCGCGTTCGTGTCAGCGCAACGCCCGTCACGGCGCGTAGACTGCCAGGTCGTGCTCGCGAGTCTACACTGCCGCTCTCTGGCGGGGTTCTGCCGCTATCCGGCACACACAGCATAACTCTCCCAAACATTCATTATGTAAAGGAACCCTGTTAGGAGTGCTCCTATGAAGGTACACGCTCAGAGTCAGATCGACCAATACGAGCAGGCCGGCGTCTGGGGAGAGACGACACTACTCGACCGATTCTTCGACACGGTCGAGGCAGCGCCCGACCGCAGAGCAGTCGTCGATCCGCCGAATGCGGCCGAACTAGTGGACCGCGACCCCGAGCGATTTACCTACGAAGCGTTCGCCGAGCGCGTCGATGGCATCGCTGCCGGTCTCCGTGACCGCGGCGTCGGGAAAGACGACATCGTCGTCGTGCAATTACCGAATACGTGGGAACTCGCCGCGCTCTACCTCGCCATGGCTCGGGCGGGTGGCGTCATCTCGCCGCTACCCGTCCAGTGGCGACGGCGGGAACTTGACCACGTCGTCGAGTTGACCGACGCCGAACTGGTCGTCACGCTCGACGAGTTCAACGGCTTCGATCACGTCGAGATGGCCCAGAACGCAGCCGCAGATCTCGATTCGCTCAAGGAAATCGTGACACTGTCGGAGATTCGCGCGATAAGCGAACAGGAACCCGACTCCGCGGAACTGGACGACGTCTCGATCGGAGCGAACGAGGTCTTCAACCTCGAGTGGACCTCCGGGACGACGGCAGCACCGAAAGCGTGCCCGATGACGCACAACAACTGGCACGGGATGCCGATCCTGCCGCTTCTCGACTTCGAAATCGGCGAGCCACAGACCGTGCTGTGTACTGCACCGCTGGTGAACATGACTGCAGTCGGCGTCAATCTGATCCCGTGGCTGCTTACCGGCGGAACGCTCGTTATACACCACCCGATCGATTTCGACCTGCTGGTTGACCAGCTCCAGACTGAGGGGATTACGTTCACGATCCTCGTCCCGACAGTGATGAATCGGCTCCTGAAACATCCCGACGTCGACGATTTCGATCTCAGTGGTGTTGACACGATCGCGACTGGCTCGGCGGCACCCGCGGAGTGGGCCCTCGAGGAGTTCCGGGACCGATGGGGAATCGAAATCGTGAACATCTGGGGCCAGAACGAGGGCACCGCGATCATCAGTGGTCCGAAGACGACGCCGATGTCGCGTCGGGCGACCGATTTCCCCCAGTTCGGTGCGGACCGAGACGACGCCGACTGGGCGTTCTTGGACCCCCGGGTCGACACTATCCGGACGAAGGTAGTCGACGACACCGGCGACGTCGTGACCGAGACCGGCGAGGTGGGGGAACTGGCCTACAAGGGGCCGGGGGTGATCGCCGAGTACTTCCGCCAGCCCGACCTCACCGATGACGCGTTCGACGACGAGGGGTACTTCTACACTGGCGACCTCTTCCGGATCGAAGACGAGGGCTTCATCAGCTTCTTCGACAGAAAGAAGGACGTAATCATTCGTGGCGGATACACGATCTCGGCGAAAGAAGTCGAGAACGTCGTACTCGAGCATCCGGACGTGGCCGACGCGGCCGTCGTCGGCATGCCCGACGAAGACCTCGGCGAACGCGTCTGCCTGTACGCAGTCCCCGTCGAGGGGAGCGCCCTCTCACTCGAGGACATTACCGCCACTTTGGAGGACGACCTCGCCATCTACAAACACCCCGAACGCCTCGAGATCGTCGAGACGATTCCGCGAAACCCCGTCGGAAAAATACGGAAGACGGAACTCCGCGAGGATATTGCGGAGACCGCCGACACCGCTACTAATGGAGGTGAGGTCTGAATGGCCTCCGACACGCCAATCGACCGCGTCGCGGTCGTCGGCGCGGGAACGATGGGCCACGGTATCGCCCAAACGTTCGCCCAGGCAGGATATGACGTCGTCCTCAACGACGTCGACGAGGAGATTCTGTCGACGGCACTCGAGAAGATCGAGGGGAGTCTCCGGAAACTCGACGAGCACGAGCCCGAAGCAGTGCTGGAGCGACTCGAAACCACGACTGACGACGAGGTTGCGTTCACAAGTGCGGACCTCATCGTCGAGGCCGTTCCGGAAGACATCGACCTGAAGGTGGACGTGTTCGGTACCGCCGACGACCTCGCACCGGCTGATGCGATCCTCGCGACGAACACTAGCACGCTCCCGATTACGGAAATCGCCGAAGCGACAGAGCGGCCCGAACGAGTCGTCGGGATGCACTTCTCGAGTCCGGTACAGATGATGCCGATCCTCGAAATCATCCGTGGCGAGGAGACGTCGGACACGGTGTTCGAAACGGCGCAGGCGGTCGGCGAAGACATCGGGAAAACGCCCGTCCTCGTCGAGAAGGACGTCCCGGGCTTCCTCATCAACCGGATTAATATGCGGTTCTGGACCGAGGCGATCCGCCAGGTCGACGCAGGCATCCACGACACGGAAACGATCGATGCCGCGATTCGTCGGCTGGGCTTCCCGATGGGGCCGTTCGAGGTACTCGACTTCGCCGGAATCGACGTGTTCGAGATGGCGGCGCGGTCGATGCGCGAACGCGGCGTGACCCTGCACATCCCCGACCTCCTCACCGAGACGGTCGAGGCGGAGCGATACGGCATGAAGACCGGCGAGGGGTTCTACGAGTACCCCGAGGCCGGCGACTACTCGCGGGTCGACATCCCACGTGAACCGCAGTACGACTTCGACCCCAAGGAAGTGATCGCGCCGGCAGTCAACGAGGCAGCGTGGTTACTCGACAACGACGTCACGACCAAATCCGAGATCGACACATCGGTGCAGATCGGGATGAACTGGCCGCGTGGTCTCCTGGCGTTCGCCGACGAGTACGGCATCGATCGACTCGTCGAGACGCTCGAGGACCTTCACGAGCGGACGGGCTGGGAGGAGTACGAACCCCACCCGCGGCTCCGCGAGATGGTCGAGAACGACGAAGTCGGGCTCGCCGCTGGGAGCGGGTTCTACGAGTACGAGTACGAACGCGAGACGTTCGACACCGTCGTGTACGAGCGTCGGGAGTACACCGCGTGGATCACGCTGAACCGCCCGGACAGCTTGAACGCGTTGGACGAACGGACATGGACGGGATTGAACGACGCGCTGGACCGGGCGGCGGCTGACGACGACGTGCGAGCCACAGTTCTTCGGGGTGCCGGCCGGGCGTTCTGTGCCGGCGACGATATCGCCGAGATTCTGAGCTGGGAATCAACCGACGACGCGTCTACGATGGTCGAGACGGTCATGAAACCAGCCATCGAGACCATCCGTGAACACCCTGATCCGTTGATCGCTGCCGTCGACGGCGTCGCCAACGGTGGCGGCTGCGAACTGGTGTTGTTGTGCGACCTCGCGGTTGCGGCCACGGACAGCGACTTCGCGTTGCCGGAAGCACGAATCGGCGCGCTTCCGCCGATAGGGCTCACGTACGGCCGGACGAGTCTCGGGAAGAAGGACATCATGGAGTTGGCACTCACGAGCGACCAGGTGTCTGCGAGTCGTGCCCAAGAGATGGGGATCGTCAACTACGCCGTGGATAGCTCGCAGGTCGAGGACGTCACGCGGGAACTCGCTCGTGCGACGACCGGGTCGAGCCCGGGGTCCATCGAAGCGATCGTCGACCTCTGGGTCGAAATGGAGGACGACCTCCTCGACGAGTGGGTCGACGAAGGACTGGAGACGCTGGTAGCCCGCACGCAGTCGGCGGAAGCGAAAGAGGGGCTCCAGGCGTTCCTCGACAAGGAGTCGCCGCCGTGGGAGCGCTGATCGTACGACCGCAGGTGTGACGTCTCCAGCAGGACACGTATTCTCAGAACGCTCTTCCATGAGCGAACACTTATAGGCATAGCATCGATACGGGAGCGTATGTGTCAAGTGCATCCTGACTATAATGAGTCGTCGGGCCTCGTCGTTGACGGGTCGATTCGTATTGCCGCCGATGGCAATCCAGTACTGATAGGAACCGAATGTTCCGAGTGCGGGTTCATCGTCTTTCCATCTCGATCGTTTTGCCGCAGTTGTCTTTCGGACAACGTTGCTGATGTCGAACTTGCACGAACAGGACAACTCGAGACCTACACCGTCGCACACACTGGTCAAGAAGGAATCGAACCGCCGTACGCGTTCGGCTTTGTGAACCTGGAAAACGTACAGATCTACTCCCTTCTCACCGAGTGGAAAGAACGATCACTCGAAGTCGGCGACCCGGTTGAACTGGTGCTCGAAAAGATCAGGACGGACTCGGAGACCGGTGAACCGTTGTTTGGCCATATGTTCCGTCCCATGGAGGAAGAACAGTGACTGAAAACGAAGTAGCTGTCGTCAACGTCGGTCATTCAGACTTCGGCGAACTGGAGGGACAGCGGGTGACTGAGTTCGGGAGCAGAGCCGTTCGGGAAGCGCTCCTGTCTTCGAACGTCGAACCAGACGACATCGAGGAAGCGTATATTGGTAATGTCGCCACTACCGCCCAAGACCAAACTAGTGTTATTGGCCAAGCAATACTCCGAGAAGTAGGGGTGACAGGCGTTCCGATTACCCGAGTTGAGAACGCGTGTGCCAGCTCGACCTGTGCGTTCCAAGAGGCCTATAAGGGAGTCCAATCAGGCAAGTCCGACATCGTGCTCGCTATCGGTGTTGAGAAAATGACTGGTGTCCCGACGGAGGTCGCTCTCAAAGATATGGCTGGTGGGGCGGACGCAGAAGTTGAGGGTGCGATGGGGATGACGTTCATGGGTCTCTACGGGATGCGCGCTAACGCCTACATGGATCAATTCGGTAATGTCCGCGAGGAACTGGCTGATATCGCGGTCAAAAACCATGCCAATGGGCTCAAAAACCCACGGGCACATCTTCAGCTCAACGTTGACCGCGACGACGTCCTGGAATCCCGCATGATCTCCGATCCTATCCGGCTGCTTGATGCCTGTCCAATGTCAGATGGAGCAGCAGCGGCAGTCATCGCACGCGGCGAAATCGCCGAACAGTTAGTCGAGGAACCGATCTACGTCGATGCTGCCGAAATGTTGAGCGGCGAGTATCTCGAAGAGGTCAAATTCTGGCGTGAAGAACTCGACGAACGCGTGGCTCAAAAGGCCTACAGTGAGGCCGGTATCGGCCCGGATGATCTGGATGTTGTCGAAGTACATGATGCGGCCACCATCGGCGAGCTAATGCATTACGAAGGGCTCGGGTTAGCGGATCGGGGGGAAGGTGCCTCACTCGTCCGGAGTGGTGACGTGATGCTCAATGGTCGTATTCCGGTTAACCCAAGTGGTGGACTCAAGTCACGCGGTCATCCCGTTGGTGCGACGGGGGTGGCCCAGATCTGTGAACTCGTCTGGCAACTCCGTGGCGAGGCGGGAGCCCGGCAGGTTGAAAATCCGTCTATCGGATTAGCCCAGAACTCCGGTGGCGCACTCGTAGGTGAAGGCGGCGTTTCGACTGTAACGATCCTCAGTAACCGCTGAATTTTCTGATATTTTGATGGAAATCCGGTTTCATCCTTCTGTCTGAAGGTCTGTCAGCAGACCCATCTTAAACTCATTTCCAAGCGGTAACAACAGAAGACGTGTGGTTGTCACCCAAACTTATATACAATGGATTACGTAACAATAATTCATGGATGTCCTAGGTGGATTCCCATCAACTAGTGGAGACGAGTACCCCCTCAACACGACAAGATTCATCGAGGCGGCAGCACGAAACTTTCCTGACCGGGAAATCGTCTCAGGAACAGGCGAAGACCAGTTCCGGTACACCTACGGAGAGGCGTACGAACGGATGCAGCGCTTGGCCAATGCCCTCGAAGAGTTGGGTGTCGAGGCCGGAGATCGCGTAGGGGTGCTTGCGTGGAACGATCACCGCCACCACGAGTGTTACTTCGGCATCCCCGGAATCGGTGCGGTCTTCCTGCAGCTCAACCTCCGGCTCCACCCGGATCAACTCCGGTACGTACTGAACCACTCCGAGCCCCGGTTTCTGGTCGTCGACGAGACGCTCCTCGAGGTCGCCGAAGGAGTGG
>JBKEGM010000044.1:0-12311 GCA_046710005.1 Natrialbaceae archaeon | reverse complement strand
CGGCGTTCGCGGCGACGTGTTCTGATTGCCCGAGCAGGCCGAACCCCGTAACGTCGGTGGCTGCAGTGACGGGCGCCTCGCTGAACGCCCGGGCAGCCGCTCGATTGGGCGTCGTCATCCATTCGAGAGCATCCGCGCCGATAGCCGAGATCGTCCGGTCGGTGGCACTCCGGACCTGCTCGCCGAACTCGCCGTCCTGGACCCGGAGAGCCCCCATCGCGGGTTGGGTCCCTAGGGGTTTCGTGAGGTATAGTCGGTCGCCCGGCGTGGCGCCCTCCGTGGTCACAAGATTGTCGGGATGGGCCGTCGCGGTGACCGACGCCCCGGCTATGGGCCAGGGATTGAGCACGGAGTGGCCACCGGCGACGACGCCGTCCATCGAAGCCGCCGCGTCGGCAATGCCGTCGAGAATCGCCGGGGCCACGTCCGTCAGCTCGCGCGGGAGCCCAAGGACGACGAGGAAAGTGAGTTCCTCGGCTGCGCCCTTCGCGAACGCGTCGCTCGCCGCGTTGCAGGCGGCAACCCGGCCGTAGGCATAGGGATCGTCGATAATGGGCGTGAAGAAGTCGATCGTCGAGACGAGGGCCCGGTCCTCCGTGACGGTCCGGGCGGCGGCGTCCTCGCCGACGCCGAAGAGGAGTTCCGGCCGGTCCGTGTCGAGCCCGGTTTCCGCGAGGAGGCTCTCGAGGTCGTTCTGGCCGATCTTGCACGAACAGCCGTGGAGTTCCGCGTATTCGGTAAGGTTCGGTCCCGAGTTGGAATCGCCATAGCCAGACCCTGAGCCGTCGCCCTCCACGTTTTTGTCCGCCATGTCACTCCCCGGTCGTCGGCCCGAGCGACTCGTCCGGGATGAAAATCTGAAGCCTGAACGACTCGTTGTCGTCGTCCATCTCCGGCTTCGTAACGGTGTAGCCGTGCTTTTTGCAGGTCCGCTGGATGTTCTCCTCGGCCGGTGGATAGTCCCCCGTGACAACGAGTTCGTCGCCCGGGCCCAACGCCTCCAGTGAGTCCCGGACCATGAGCGCTGGCCGGGGACAGACCTCCCCGGTGACGTCGATTTCCTCTCTCATCGTGTGATAACCGTTTCGACCGAGCAGGCATAATCCTGGCGGGGAACCGGATGAGGGCGCCGGAGACAGCATCGACTCCCCCGACCGACCCGTGTACTGATGATCCTGACTCTATAAGCAGGCGTATGGAGCTGGCGGGCGCCCTCGATTTGGACGAACCGGAACTAATCGCCTTTGTCGGTGCCGGCGGGAAGAAGACGGCAATGGCCAGACTGGTCGAGGAGGGCCGGAGTGACCGACGGATCGGCTACACGTCGACGACACACATGCCGCCGCCCGCCCTGGAACTCACCGTCGCGGGGCCCGAACGTATCGAGTCGACGATCGAAGCCCGTCACGCGGCCGACGGGCCCCTCGCGTTCGCCAGCGAGTATGTCGAGAATCCCGCCAGGGTCGACGAGAAGGTTGCAGGGTTCGATCAGGACGTGGTCGACGACCTTTACGCTGCCGAGTACTTCGACTGGCTCCTCGTGAAAGCCGACGGGGCCCGACTGCGCGAGTTCAAGGCCCCGGACGTGGACGAGCCACCGGTCCCGGCGAGGAGCACGGTCGTGGTCCCGGTCGCCTCGGCCCAGGTTATCGGCCAGGTACTTTCAGAGAACGTCGTCCACCGCCCGGAGCGCGTCGCAACCATCGCACCTGTCGCCATTGGAGACCTGATCACGCCGGACGTGGTGGGGCGAGTCCTGGCGAGCGAGAATGGCGGGTGCAAGAACGTCCCCACGGACGCGCGGGTCCTCCCGATGATCAACAAGGCCGACGACGAGGCTGCCAAAGAACAGGCCCGCATGGTGCTCGAAGAAGCGTTCGACCGGACCGATAGATTCGATCGAGGACTCGTGACCTCCTTCGAAACCGGGACACTCTCGGCGGTTTCGGCCTGACGGAAAGGAACGTTCGCGGGGGAGGGTTTCCGTCAGGCGATCACGTCGACGTATTCCATGGTCCGGACGTCGACCATGCCGTTGTTCGTGATGCGGTACTCGGGGATGACCTCCAGGGGGAGGAAAGACAGTTCCATCAGTCCGGCTTCCGCCTCGACGCCGATGCGCTCTGCCGCGGCTTCGACCGCCCGAAATTCCTCGGCCACCTCGGTCAGCGGACGGTCGGCAATGAGGCCGGCGGCGGGCAGTGACAGTGACGTCACGGCGTCGTCGATGGGGTCGTACGCCGCTACGCCGCCGTCGATCTCGTGCAGGTGGTTCGCGACGGTCGCCATTGCGTCGGAGGACGTGCCGGCGACGACCAGGTTGTGAGCGTCGTGGGCGATGGTGCTCCCGATGGCGCCGCGATCCAGACCGAGACCGTGGACGAAACCATTGCCGACATCCTTCCGTCCGGAGTGGCGTTCGGCCACCGCGATCGGCAGCACGTCGGCTTCCAGATCCGCGCGGAGTCGGCCGCCCTCGACCGGGACCGTCGCCTCCATAGCACCCGTCTGCAAGCCCCCCAGGGAGTCGATGACGCGGACGGACACCGGACCGTCAGCCCCATCAGGAGCCTGGATGGCGAAGTCGTCCGGATCGAGGGTCGGCACGCGAACGGTATCGGTGTCGAGTGCCGTCGCAGGCGGTTCGCCCGTCTCTTCGGTCGGATCGACCTCACCGTCGATCAGAACGTGTTCGACGTCCCACGACTCCAGGTCCGAAAGGAGCACGAGGTCGGCGGGCGATCCGGGCCGCACCCGCCCGAAGGGCAAGTCGTAGCTCTCGGCGGTATTGAGTGACCCCATCTGGATCGCAGTCACGGGATCGACGCCGTCGCGAATCGCCTTCCGGAGCGCAAAGTCCACCCCACCCTCCTCCAGAAGATCGACCACGTCCCGGTCGTCGGTACACAGCGAGAGATATCGGGGGTCGACGTGCTCGACCAGCGGGACGAGGTCGGCGAGGTTCTTGCTGGAGGAGCCCTCGCGGAGGTACACGCGGAGGCCGGCGTCGGCTTTCGCCCGCGCCTCCTCGAGGGTGATGCTCTCGTGGTCGTTGTCGAGGAATCTGGTCGCCTCCTGGAGGTCGTCGCCCCGGACCTGGGGCATGTGTCCGTCCACGGTCATCCCCCGTTCGCGGGCCGCCCGGATCTTCGCATGGACGGTCTCGTCGCCCGCGACGACGCCAGGGACGTTCATCACTTCACCCAGCGCCACGACGGAATCCTCGTCGAGAAGTCGCTCGACGGCCTCTGGGCCGACGGTCGCCCCCGCGTCCTGTAATGGCGAGGCCGGAACGGACGAGGGAACGGTGAACCGGACCTTGAGTGAGGTCTGTTTCGCGTCTTCGATGACTGACCGCACGCCAGCTTCGCCGAGGACGTTCGCGATCTCGTGGGGATCGTGGATGACGCCCACCACTCCTTTCGGGACGACCGCCTGCCCATACCGGGGCGGGGTCACCATGCTCGACTCGATGTGAACGTGCGCGTCGATCAGGCCGGGCGCGATGAATCCCGTCTCGATCTCGCGGTCCGCGTCCCGTTCCGCCAGGGCCACGATTTCACCGTCGTCGATCGCAACGGCGGCGTCTTCCTCCAGTCGTCCGGTATGGACGTTGACGAGGGTTCCCCGGACCAACAGGTCGATCGTCATGTCGATTATTCCTCCGTTGAGAGGTCCAGGTCGATCGCCTTCGCCTCCCGTCGGATCCGTTCGGCGTCGGCCGTCTTCACCTCGCCCTCAGCCATCAGGACGTTCCCGTCGACCATGGTGAACTCGACGTCGTCGCCCCGGGCTGAGAACACGAGGTGCGAGAGGACATCGTGCAGCGGGGCGGCCCGTGTGACGTCGGTCGTGAGGCCGATGACGTCCGCTTTCCAGCCCTCGCGCAGGGCACCGGTCTGTTCGAAACCGGCCGCTTTCGCCCCGTTGAGGGTTGCCATCTCGAAGATGACCTCCGCCGGTGTCGTCGTCGAATCGAGGTGGTCGACCTTCTGGAGGAGCGAGGCCCGACTCATCTCCGAGAAGGGGTCGAGCACGTTGTTGCAGGGCGGCCCGTCGTTCCCGAGGGCCACGTTGATCCCCCGATCGAGATAGTCCGGGACCGGCGCGATACCGCTTGCGAGCTTCATGTTCGAGGAGGGACAGTGGGTGACGTGGGTCCCCGTTTGGGCCAACACCTCGCGTTCGCTCTCGTCGGTCCAGACGCAGTGTGCGAGGACCACGTCCTCGCCGGTCACGCCGACCTCGTCCAGCCAGTGGATGTTTCGCATGCCGGTGTCTTCCTCGACGGTCTCGATCTCGTCCCGGTTCTCGCTCGCGTGAGTGTGAATCCGGACACCGTCGTATTTGTCGGCGAGGCGGCGACTGCCTCTGAGACACTCCTCGGTACAACTTACCGCGAACCGTGGGGTGACCGCGTATCGTATCCGGTCGTCGTATGACCCGTGATACTTCCGGATGAGCCGCTCGGATTCGTCAAGGGCGTCCTGTGTGTCCTCGAGGAGCCCATCGGGCGACCGCTGATCCATCATGACCTTTCCAGTGCGCGCACGAAGGCCCATCTCGCCGGCGGCCTCGATGGCCTCCGCGGCGTGGGCGACCGAGAGGTGGTCGATGGCGGTCGTGGTCCCGTTCTCCACGAGTTCGATGTATCCGAGTTCGGCCGCCAAGCGCATCTCCTCGGCCGAAAGGTTCGCCTCCATCGGCAGGACGTAATCGAACAGCCAGTCCAGAAGCGGCTCGTCGTCAGCGATACCTCGACCCAGGCTCTGGACCGAGTGAACGTGAGCCCCGACGAGTCCTGGCAGCAGGAGATCGTAGTCCTCCCTCGGATGATCCGGATACCGGTCCTCCAGTTCGGTCCGTTCGCCGACGGCGTCGATGGTCGATCCCGCCACGACCACCGCGCCGTCGTTGATGACAGTCGCAGCGTCGGCAACGACCGTGCCCCTAAGTAACATGTCCATCCTACGTGGCACGGGGAGGAACAAGTTCCTTTCGCAGAGTGGCATTGGGGCCGAACCCGCCGCAAAGGATCAGTCGGTCTCCCGACTGTAGGGCTGGAGAAGCGCCGACGGGACGGCACTCGCCCCTTCCTTACTTCTGGCGACCGTAATCGCGAGGATGGCCACGGTGACGAAGTAGGGATACGTGGACATGATTTGCGGGTTCGTGAAGAACATAATGACTTCGTTGACGAGGACTGGCGCGCCGTCGATCGTGAATGTGATCCCCTGTGACCGGATTTGGAGCGCTTCGAGCATACCGAACAGGTAGGCGCCGACGATGGCGTATTTCGGCCGCCATCGGGCGAAAATGACCAGCGCAACGGCGATCCAGCCCCTGCCGGCGACCATGTCAGCGACCCAGAGTTGGGCGTACACCAGCGAGAGGTGCGCTCCGGCCAGCCCCGCGAACGCGCCCCCCACGAGCACAGCCAGGTACTTGAGACGGAACACTCTGACTCCCATAGTGTCAGCCGTCTCGGGATCCTCACCGACGGCGATCAACTCCAGCCCGAGGTTGGTCCGGAAGAGGACGTACCAGACCGTCGGTACCAGGAGAATCGCCAGGTAGTCCGTCGGCGCACTCTTGAAGATCGCCGGTCCGACGACCGGGATTTCGACGAGGTATTTGCCGATCACCGGGAGCGTGTACTCCCTGACGCCGTCAATGGACCGACTTGTCCACCCCTGGCCGAAGTAGGTCGTGAGACCGGTCCCGAGCAAGGTCAGCATCACGCCGCTGATCACCTGGTCGGACTTCAGCGAGATACAGAGGAACGCGTGTATCGAAGCCATCAGCATCCCGGCGAGAATCGCCACCACGAACCCGAGATAGGGATTCCCCGTCTCGGCCGTTGTCATAAATCCGGTCAGTGCACCGACCAAAAGCATCCCCTCCATGCCAAGGTTGAGGATCCCGGCCCGCTCGGCGATGATCTCGCCGAGGGCCGCGATGATGAAGATGGTGCCCGCCGCCACCGTCGCATTGAGTAGTCCAGCCCAGAACGATGTCATGGTTCAGTCACCCTCCTCCACCGGCGTCGTGGTGGGTCCAGACGTCCCGCTCAAGTTCACCGTGATGTCAACGGCGAACCGCTTGAAGAATTCGGCAGTGATTAGAAAGAGTATGATGAGTGCCTGGATGACGTCGACCAGCGCCGCCGGGACGCTGTAACTAATCTCCAGGGCCGTCCCACCGACGAAGAGAAGTCCGAAGAACAGGGCAGCAATGAACACCTGGATAGCGCCGTTCCGGCCCAAGAGTGCGATCGGGATCGCTGTAAACCCGTATCCAGGCGAGAACTCCGGTCTGAGGCGGTTCTGAATGCCAGCGATCTCGATGACGCCTGCCATACCGGCGAGCGCGCCGCCGATGACGAACACTAGAATATAAATGAGCGACGATTTCATTCCCGCCTGCTGTGCTGCGGCTGGGTTTGCACCGACGAACGTAATCTCGTAACCGATCCGGGTCCGCTTTACCAGGACGTAGACGGCCCCCATCATGAGAAGCGCAACGAGAAACCCGACGTGGGCACCCAGAACGGGAATCTCCGGCAACTGTGCCCCGAGCGGGAGAATCGCTGACTGGGGGAAGTTCCCCAGGCCGCCCTGCATCGGTCCCCTGACCATGTACCCGTTGATCCGGATGGCGGCATAGGCGATGAGCAGCGAGACGATGATCTCGTTCACGCCCCATTTCGCCCGGAGATACCCGGGGATGAATCCCCAGAGTCCGCCACCGATCCCGGCAACGACGAGCATCAGTGGGATCAGGAGGATCGACGGAAGCGAAACGTTGAGTCCGATCCACGTCCCGACGATCGCCCCGATGTAGAGTTGGCCGGTCGCCCCGATGTTCCAGAGGCCCGCCCGGAGAGGCAGATAGACGGCCAAACCGGCCAGGATCAGCGGGACCGACTTCTCGAGGACGTTTGAGATGCCGAACTGACTGGTCCATGGGTCGAGGAACATCGTCGAGTAAGCGCCGATCGGGTCAACGCCGAGCGCCACGAGGGCGATCGAACTCACCAGCAACGCCGCGACGACCGTGAAGACTGGCGTGCCGTAGGTCAGCCAAGCCGGGACGTCCTGTCTGGCCGTCAACTCGACGTCCACGTTCATTCGTGATCACCGCCCGTGGCCCGATCGGACCCGGTGGATTCGGTCCCGCCACCGACAGCAGCGACCGACTCTTCGGACTCTCCCGTCCCCCCTGTCATCATCAGGCCGATCTGCTCGCGTTCGGCCGCCTCGGGCATCGTCTCGTGGACGATCTCTCCCTCGTAGATGACCAGAATGCGGTCGCTAAGGTCCAGCACCTCGTCCAGGTCCTCGGAGATGAGGAGAATGCCCATCCCCTCTTTGCGTTGGTCGAGCAGGTACTCGCGAATCGATTCGATCGCCCCGACGTCCACACCTCGGGTGGGCTGGTTCGCGATGAGTACATTGGGATCCCGGTAAATCTCCCGACCGACGATGAGTTTCTGCATGTTGCCACCGGAGAGGTCGCCCGCGGTGACCGACCGCACGTCCTGTATGCCCCGAACGTCGAACGTCTCCACGAGTTCGTCGGCATAACCCTCGAGTTCTCCGTAATCGAGCAGTCGGTTCCCGAACCGGTCGATCCTGTACTCCTTGATTGTCGCGTTATGCATTACTGATACCGACGGGGCGAGCCCGTACTTCATCCGATCCTCCGGAATAAAGGACACACCCTCGTCGATGAACGCCCGCGGATGGTCCCCCGTGAGGTCCGTTCCGCCCACGGTAATTGTCCCCTCCTCGACGTCGCGAACGCCGACCAGGCACTCGGCCAGTTCCTTTTGACCGTTGCCACTCACCCCGGCGACCCCCACGATCTCCCCGGCCCTGATGTCCACGTCCATACCGTTCAATGCTGGGAGCCCGCGCTGATCGCGAGCATGGACGTTCGTTGCTTCGAGTATCGTGTCCCCTGGTTCGACGTCGGCCTTGTCCACCTGAAACAGCACATCGTGGCCGACCATCATCTCGGCCAGCTCCGACCGATTGACGTCGGCGGTCTCGACGGTGTCGACCCGTGCCCCATCCCTGAGGACGGTCACCCGGTCCGTCACCGCCATGATTTCCTTGAGTTTGTGCGTAATGAAGATGATCGACAGTCCCTCCTCGGCGAGTTGTGAAATGGTCTCGAACAGTTGTTCGGCCTCGTTCGGCGTGAGCACCGCAGTCGGTTCGTCCAAAATGAGGAGGTCGACGTCGCGGTAAAGCGCCTTCAGGATCTCCACTCGTTGTTGTTCCCCGACTTCGAGTTCCCAGACTCGCTGACCGGGTTCGATCCGGAAGCCATACTCGCCGGCCAATCTATCGATTTTATCCCGGGGTGTCTCGAGGCCGATCGTGAACAGTTCCCCAAATCTGTCGACCAAAGACCTGCGCTCCCGGTCCCGCGAATTGCCAGTTGAGGATTCCTCGTCACGGAAGTACGCTCCTGGCTCCCGACGACCCAGAACCACGTTTTCCGTCACGGTCAGTTTCGGGATCAACATGAAGTGTTGGTGGACCATCCCGATGCCCGCGTCGATGGCCTCCTGTGGCGAATCGATCTCGGTCGGCTGGCCGTCGAGGAAAATTTCACCACCGTCTAGCGTATACAGGCCATAAAGGATCTTCATCAGCGTGCTCTTCCCCGCTCCATTCTCCCCCAGAAGCCCGTGAATTTCCCCACGGCGCACCTCGAAATCGACGTGATCATTTGCCATTACGCCAGGGAACTCTTTCACGATATCCTCCATCATCAGGAACGGCTGAGATTCCGACATGGATATCCTTAATGACCTATGTTAAGACACACCAATATATTTTCCTACTAACCAGGGTCAACACCGGTGGTGCGTCAGACAATTACGCTCGACAAGTCACGGAATACGCAAACTTGAAAGCCATCAAATATTAATCATGCACAATTTTTCCATATCTTTTTGTAGTATAGATGAAAACGGTACACGGTGGCGAGAAAATCATGAGCCAAGGTAACACGTACACGACGCGACGGAACCTCCTGAGGTCGGCAGGTGCCATCGGTATCGCGGGATTGGCCGGGTGTCAGGGGGACGGGGGTGGGGACGATACGACCACTGAGACCGGAACGACGTCGATGGGGAATGACGACGTGCAAGCAGCGTGGGTCTACATCTCCGAAGTCGGCGACCTCGGTTGGTCGTGGGCTCACGACCAGGGCCGTAAATACGTCACGAACGAGTTCGACTGGCTCGAAACCGACTATTCGGAAGCCGTCCCGCCGGCAGACGCGACGCAAGTCTTCGAGGAGTACACGAACAAGGAGTACGACGTTATCTTCGGGACGACTTTCGGCTACATGGACCCGATGTTCCAACTGGCAAAAGACCACCCGGACATCCTCTACGAGCATTGTTCGGGATACAAAACCAGGGAGAACATGGGACGGTACTTCGGCCGGATGTACCAGGCCAGGTACCTCGCGGGCGTCGCAGCCGGTCATCTTTCCGAGGAGAAGAGTCTCGGATACGTGGCCGCGTTCCCGACAGCGGAAGTCGTTCGGGGCATCAACGCGTTCACTCACGGCGCCACGTCAGTCGATTCCGAGATTACGACGAAGGTCCGGTGGACGAACGCCTGGTTCGATCCGGGGAAATCCAAACAAGCCGCGGAAAACCTGATCGATGAGGGTGTCGACGTCATGGCTCAACACCAGGACTCGCCCGCGGCGGTCAAGGCTGCCAACGAGGCCGGCATATGGTCGACCGGTTACGACGCCCCGATGAAAGAGTTCGGCGGTGACAAATACATTACCTCACCCATCTGGCACTGGGAGGTCTTCTACGTCCCGACCCTCAAGGCAGTGAGGAACGACGACTGGACGTCCGATACCTACTGGGAAGGACTGAACGCAACGATTGAGGACGTCGGGGCGCTGGTCGATCTCGACGAATGGGGCCCGGACGTGACCAGCGACGTCAAATCCACGGTCGCGGACAAACGAGAGCAGATCGAGAACGGAAACCTGTATCCGTGGGATGGCACGAAGTTCGAGGACTGGTCCGACAAAGAGTTGTTCCAAAACATGGGAAGCTACGTGGACGGTGTCGAAGGAACCGTCCCAGATTGAGGGACTGAATCACGTTTCCCTTCTTCGCATGGGCGACCGGCAACGGAGGTTCATGAGGCCCAACTGTGGGCCATCTGGCACCTGTCTCACCGATTGACGGCCTCCGACTCACCGCTCACCCGACGCGTCCTGTCAAAAAACGAGCTTCGGATTACCCGGCTCGGACCGTTACAGGTGCTCCAACACGTCGTTCCCTTTCAGCACGAGGCCCAATAGCGCCATCCTGGCCACGACGCCGTTCCGTGCTTGTTCGAAATACGTAGCCTGCGGCAGGTCGTCGACCGGCGGGGTAATCTGGAACCCGTATTCGAAGGTCCGTGGCAGCGGTTGGAGCAGGATTGCATCGTCCTTGGCGTCGCGGAGTTCCGCGGGCGTGAACTGGTAGTAATTAGCCAGGAGCCGTTCGTATTCCTCCTCCTCGAACTCCTCCTTCCGGAGCAGGTCGGTGTAGATGACGTCGGCCTCGTCGATCACCTCGTCCATATCGTGCGTCTCAGTCTCGATGACGTCCGCTTTCCGGAGTTCCTTGTGGACCTCCTGGCGCATGTCACAGCCCTGCGGATAGACGAGTTGGAGGTCAACGTCGAAGTTTGACAGGCCGTACCCGAGCGAGTGATACGTTCGCTCGTGGGCCAGATCGCCCACCAGAGCGACTTTCAACCCGTCGAGGCTACCGTGCTCCTTTCGCATCGTGTACATGTCGAGCATCGCCTGGGTCGGGTGTTCGTTCCCGCCGTCGCCGCCATTGAGCACTGGCACGTCGACGATGTCCGCCGCGTGCTCCGCCATCCCTTCGTCCGGATGTCGGAGGACGATGGCGCTCGAGTAGTAATCCATCATCCGCAACGTGTCGTCCACGGTTTCGCTTCGCCACCCGCCGGCACGAGTCACACTCGCGTCGGCGAACCCGTTGACATCCCCGCCTAGTCGGTGCATCGCCGACTCGTGACTGATTCGAGTCCGCGTGCTTTTTTCGAAGAAGCACGTCCCCAGAATTTTGTTTTTGAGGAGATCAGTTTCCCGTTCCTCCTCCATCACTGGGTCCATCTCCTCGGCGACGTCGAGGACCTTCTCGACGTCCGCCCGGGAAAAGTCCTTTAGTGAGACGATGTCGCGGCCTTTAAATTCGGTAGCGTCTGACATAGCTCGAATTTGAGAGGGAACGGGAGAGCATATAAATCCTGTGTGAACCGCCTCGGGGTCGAGCCTCGAGGCACTCGGCCTGCTGTCTCTCTAGAGAGCAGAACGTTTGCGTGCAAAAATCTTCGCCAGTCACAAAAAATCCGCCAGGTAACGCCCGAATCTCGATCTCAGTTCCCTTCGATGACGTGAGTGCCGGCGCCCTCCGACAGGGCGGTCTCCGCGTTTTCGAGGGAGGTAATGATGGCCCGGCGTTCGCGCTCGGCGTCGCCCCCGACGAAGCGACAGGCAGCGTCGACTTTCGGGCCCATACTTCCTTTCGGGAAGACCCCTTCGTCGTACAGGTCCTGGAGTTCGTCCACGGTGATTTCGTCGACAAACTCCTCGTCCTCGGTTCCGTAATCGCGGTAGACACCGTCGACGTCCGTGATGATGAGCAGGTAGTCGGCGTTGAGTCGGTGGGCAATAACGTTCGCGAGGAGGTCCTTGTCGATGACGGCGTCGTACCCGTCGATGTAGCCCTCGCGTCGGGCGACCGGAACGCCGCCACCGCCGCCACAGATCACGAGGTCGCGCTTCCCGATGAGTCGCTTGACCGGCGTTTCCTCGACGATCCCTTTCGGTTCGGGTGAGGCCACGACCCGACGGTAGTCCTGCTCACCAGTGTCGCTGACCTTCGTCACATTCATGCCCCGGTCCCGCATGTCCTCGGCTTTCTCCTCGTCCACGAACGGCCCTACCGGTTTCGTGGGTTCGTCGAACGCCGGGTCGTCCGGATCAATGATCGTTTGGGTGATGATCGAGGCGACTGGAACGTGCTTCCAGCGCTGTTCGAGCTGGCGATACATCTGCTGGGAGATCATGTAGCCAATCTGGCCCTGGGACATCGCTCCGCAGACCTCGAGTGGCTGCTCTGGCGGATCGCCCTGTTCTTGCTGCAACAGAAGCGCGCCGACCTGTGGGCCGTTGCCGTGGGCCAGGACGACTTTGTACCCGGCCTTCATGACGTCCACGATCTGTTTCGCGGTATTCTC
>JBKEGM010000043.1:0-12339 GCA_046710005.1 Natrialbaceae archaeon | reverse complement strand
TGGAATCCAGGGAGACGGGGTCGGACTGAGACCGATCAGTTCTCGCCGACGACGGCCTTCGCTGTCCGTTCGGCGTCCCGGAGGCGACCCGGGATCCCGGCGCGCTCGGCGAAGGTCGCACACACGTGGACACCGTCGGGGAACGTGACGTCCTCCAGGGCGTTCCACGTGTCGTCGTAGGCCGGCATCCCGGGGTCCCATCGCGCGACGTGCAGGGGTTCCGCGGTGCCCCCGGTGATCGACTCGAAGTCGCGGGCCGCCAGTTCTCCGAGGTCCTCGTCACTTTCCCCGACCAGTTCGGGCGAACGCGACCCGCCCAGGTAGCTCGTGAAGATTCCGTCGCGATCGAGCATGCTCGCGTTCCAGGTTTGTCCCAGCGTCTCGTAGCCCTCGTCGTCGAGGATCATACAGCCGTGGCCCTTGCGATCGTAGTCCGATTCGAGGTGGACCACCGCGAGTGGGTTGTACGTCAGATCGCCCAGCACGGCGGCGAGGTCGGCGTCCAGCGGTTCGAGGAACTCGGCGGCGATCGGCGCGGGCGTCGTCACGACGACCTGGCCGACCCTGGTCGTTCGGTCGGGGGTCTCGATCTCGAAACCGTCTTCGACCTCTCGAACCGCCCGGACCGGCGTCTCGAAGTGGACCGAATCGGCGTAGCGGTCGACGATCGCTTCGGGCAGGCGCTGGAGGCCGTCCTCGAGGGAGACGATCGGCGGGACATCGATCCCCTCGATGAGTTTGCGGGCGACGGCCAGGAGGATCGACCGGTCGATGCCGTGCCTCCGGAGGGCCTTGCCCACCGAGTGTCGGACCAGCATCTGATCCGCGTTCGCGCCGTACAGTCCGGTGTACAGCGGCGAGAACAACGTTCGCTCCGCCTCACGGCCGAACTTCCGGGCGAAGAGAGCCTGGACAGACTCGTCTGGCTCCGGCCCCTTTGTCAGGGGTTCGGCCAGGATGCGTGCCTTCCCGATCCAGGAGATGAGATCGGTCGTGACCGCTTCGCGGATCGAAAGTGGCGCGACCCGCAGCTTGCCATCGCGAAGTACGAACAGCGGTTGGTCCTCGTGGCCCTCGAACCGACCGTCCCGGAGGTCGAACTCGTCGAGCCAGTCCTCGATCAGCTTGGACCCGCGCAATCGCTGGGGACCGAGTTCGAGGACCTGTCCGTCGACCTCGCGCGACCGGACGACACCGCCGGGTTCAGTCGTCGCCTCGAATGTGTCCACCGTCGCTCCCCGCTTGCGCAGTTCGTGCGTTGTTGCCAGCCCGGAAATACCCGCGCCGATTACACCGACATTCATGGATAGTGGAGTGGCCGATCGATTGCCGACCGGTCCGTTCGTTCCGAGGGTTTTACGCTCGACCTTTATCGGTGTATCGAGACGCGGCGTCCGGTCCGAACGAACCGGGTTGAGGGAATGGTGGTTACATAGTTTCGGCAGCCACCCGCTCTTTGTATTTATACGTATCGGAACGGTTCGTCAAAGGTTAAGCCCCCACCGGGACAATTTCATGACAATGTTCGACCCCGACGACCTCGAGTCAATCCGCTCCGCGAAAGAGGAGTGGAACGAAGCACACGTCGAACCTGTCGTGGAGCGGTTCGGCGAACGGAAAGAGGAGTTCACGACCGACACGAACGGCCACCCCGTCAAACGGGTCTACACCCCGAACGACGTGTCGGACCTCGATTACGAGGAGGACCTCGGCTTCCCGGGTGACGAGCCGTACACCCGTGGCGTCTACTCGACGGGATATCGCGGTCGCCTGTGGACGATGCGCCAGTACGCCGGCTTCGGGACGCCCGAGGAGACCAACGAGCGCTACCAGTACCTGCTCGACCAAGGCCAAACGGGCCTGTCGATGGCGCTGGACCTCCCGACCCAGATGGGCTACGACTCCGACGCCGACATGTCGGCGGGCGAGGTCGGCAAGTCCGGCGTCGCGATCGACACCCTCGATGACATGGAGACCGTCTTCGATGACATCCCGCTCGACGAGGTCTCGACCTCGATGACGATCAACGCGCCGGCGGCCGTCCTACTGGCGATGTACATCGCAGTCGGCGACAAGCAAGGTGTCGACCGCGAGGAACTCCGCGGGACAATCCAGAACGACATCCTCAAGGAGTATATCGCCCGGAACAACTACATCTACCCGCCAGATCCGTCGATGCGCCTCATCACTGACATTTTCGGGTTCTGTGCCGACGAGACGCCCAAGTTCAACACGATCTCGATCTCGGGGTATCACATCCGCGAAGCCGGGTCGACGGCCGCCCAGGAGATCGCGTTCACGCTCGCGGATGGCATCGAGTACGTCGAGGCGGCCATCGAGGCCGGGTTGGACGTCGACGAGTTCGCGCCGCAACTCTCCTTCTTCTTCAACGCCCACAACAACATCCTCGAGGAGGTCGCGAAGTTCCGCGCGGCCCGCCGGATGTGGGCGAAGATAATGGAGGAGCGGTTCGACGCCGAGAACCCCAAGTCGAAGCAACTGAAGTTCCACACCCAGACGGCCGGGTCGACGCTGACGGCCCAGCAGCCGATGAACAACGTCGTCCGGGTCGCCTACCAGGCGCTGGCGGCCGTACTCGGTGGCACCCAGAGCCTCCACACGAACTCCTACGACGAAGCGCTGTCGCTCCCGACGGAGCAGAGCGTCCGCGTGGCGCTGCGTACCCAGCAGATCCTTGCAAATGAGTCGGGCGCGGCGGACACCGCTGACCCGTTGGCCGGCAGCTACTACATCGAGAGTCTCACGGAAGACATCGAGGAGGAAGCCCTCGAGATCATCGACCAGATCGACGATCACGGCGGTGCCAAGGCGGCTGTCGAAGAGCAGTGGATCCAGCGCCAGATCCAGGACGTCGCCTACGATCGCCAGCAGGAGATCGAGGAGGGCGACCGGGTCATCGTCGGCGTCAACGAGTTCCAGATCGAGGAAGAGGAGGTCGACGTCGACATTCAGGATGTCTCCGAGGACGACGAACGGCGCCAGCTCGAGAACCTCGACGAGGTCAAGGAATGGCGCGACGACGAGGCGGTCGAGGCCGCGCTCGAGGCGGTGCGCGACGCCGCCACGAGCGACGCGAACATAATGCCCCCGGTCATCGATGCCGTGAAGGCTTACGCGACCATCGGCGAAATCAGCAACGTGCTCAGGGACGAGTTCGGCGAGTACCACCCCGGCAGCGCGATGTGAGATCGGCGAACTGAATTTCGGCGGCTCTTTTTTTTTGGTATTTCTTCGGTTTTCGGGCTGGAGGGGACTACGATTCTGGTGAACCGCCTCGGGGTCAAGCCCCGAGGCTTCTTCCCTCCTTGAGGGTGGGGGCTTCTCTTACAGCCCGCTAACGATCGTTCCCATGGCAGGCCTGCTGTAGTGTTGCTGCATCGACCTGTTGTTTCGAGCAGGTAAAGACTGTCAGTCTCAGCCGGTTGTAATGCGGTGGGGAATCCGAATCGATCGGCGGTCGGGGATCCTGCGCCCGCGAGCGCCTATTCGTTCTCGTTTCGCGTTGCCTTCGCAACCGTCTCGGTTCGGTCTCTACTTCGGTGTTCGACGACTACCTCGTCCGGCATGTCGTGCTCGAAATCGATCGTCGCCGCGTACTGGACTGTTCCAAGACACTGCTGACAAACCTCGTCGCTCGGTGAGGTTTCGATACCGACTGTCACCCGGTCCGGTTTCTCGCTGTAGTCGGCACTTTCGACCTCGACGATCCGGCACGGCGTCGCGGTCGCGATGGTCCCGTCCACGATCACCTGTTCGCCGTCGAAGGAAACGGTGGCGGCCTGTCCTGCCGAGGAGCCACAGCGTCGATCGGTCACGGTCAGATCAGTACCAGTGACCTCCGGGTCGGGACAGGCCATCATCGTCGTCCGCTCATCGTAATCGGTGATAGCGTCGTCCGTAATGCCGACCCGCGACCGCGATCCGTTGCAGTCGAACCAGGGGCGATCGACGGTGACCGAACCGAGTGTCGTCCCGGACGCCCGGAGGGTGACCTCATATCGACTTGGGACGTTCAACCGGAAGAGGACCCATCCCCCGTCCGGGAAGGTGCAGGTATGGGTGACTTCGGGGTCGGTGTCAGTCGCACCCTCGATCGAAATCCGAAGCTCCCGCTCCCGATCGAGTTCGTTCAAGATGGCGACCTCGTGGGGCCGGTTGTTGTCGGGGAACGCCACGGGTTCGCGGGAACCGATCTTGACGATCTCGAAGGGCTTCTCCGCATCGGGGTCCCACGAACCACTGCCAGTCTGTTCGGGCGTGCTGGTCCGTTCGTCCTCGGACGGGGACGTGGTCCCGTCACCGTTCGTTCGCCGGTCTTCCGGACGAGTGTCGGTGTGGTGGTCGGTCGGCGTCCGACTCGCGGTATCGGGATCGGAGGGCACGGTAGTGTCCTCGCCGCTACCCGGATTTCCGTCCGCGAGACAGCCAGTCAGGGCGGCACCGAATCCGGCGGCCGCCAGCGACCGCAAGAGCGTCCGTCGTTCCATACTCGACACGTGGACCTACTGGGTGAAAACCCCTGGCTAGGGTGAAAATCGCGTTTCAGTCGCCGAATCGACGGTCGCCGTCTTCAGCGGGCGGCGAGCAGTTCGTCGACGTCGTCCTCGGTGTTGAATACATGGAGTGACGCCCGGACCGTCTCCCCGTCCGGCAGTGACCGAATGCGGATGCCCTCGTCCTGCAGTCGCTCGACGGTTTGCTCGGCGTCATCCACTTCAAACGTGACGAGGCCCGACTCGTAAATGGGCGGCGAAACGAGCCGGTCATCGGCGATACCGTCCTTGAGGCGGTCGGTCAGGCGAGAGACGCGGGCAGTAATAGTGTCATACCCGATGTCCTCGATTGTCGCGATGGCTTCCTGGAGTCCAGCGTGCGGGGCGGGCGTGTTCGTTCCGATCTCGAACCGCTGGGCGCCCGGCTTGAGTTCGTATGGGTCGGCGTGACTGTCCTCGATGCCCCTGTAGCCGACCTGAGCCGGGTGGAGCTCTCCGGCGAAATCCCGGTCGACGTACAGGAAGCCCGCGCCCCATGGGCCCAGCAACCACTTGTGTCCGGCTGCGGCGACGGCGTCAGCGCCCCAGGCTTTGACGTCGACCGGGTGCTGTCCGACTGACTGGACCGCGTCGACGATTACACGCGCACCGGCGTCATGTGCGATGTCGACCAGATCCTCGACGTCGAGGCGCGCCCCCGTCGTCCAGCACAGCGAACTAAAGCCGACCAAGGTCGCATCCTCGACGGCGGCCTCGAACGCGCGGCGGTCGACGTAGTTCCGCCGGGTGTTGACGACCCGGACCTCGACACCGTAGCGATCGCGCAGTCGCTGCCAGGGGAGGATCCCGGCAGGGTGTTCGATGTCGGTCCTGACGACCACGTCGTCGCTCGACCAGTCCATCGCGGCGGCCACCCGGCCGATGCCGTCGGTGGTATTCGTCGTGAGGGCGATCTCCTCGGGGTCGGCGTTCAGATGGTTGGCCACGTCAACCCTGATGTCGTCGAGACGGCCGAAGGCCGCCTCGTACATCCCTTCGGCGGCTGGTGACTCGTACTCGTGGTATTCGATCGTTTCCTCCATCGCATCGACCACTCGTCGGGGACTCGGGCCTGCTGCACCGGTGTTCAGGTAGTTCACCTGTTCGAGTGCCGGGATGTCCGCTCGTAGCTCCGCTGGATCCATGCCCGGAAGTGTGCGGGGTGGGACCAAAATACTGCTGTCATCGGCGGGCGCTGCCGAGGAGAGCGTCGCCAGTTCATCGTTTTAGCTCCCCGTTTTGTCCATCCCGTTGTGTCACATCACCGATCCGCCGGGCTATTTGTATCCCTCCATCGTAGCCGCGAATATGCACTTCGATCACGCCGGCATCGCAACGGAGGACGCCGAAACGCTTGTTGACCTGTACACTGATCTTCTGGACGCTCCGGTGGCCCATCACGAAGCGTTCGACGGCATGGACGTCACGTTCCTGGATATGGGCGAGGGCTACTTCGAGGTCATCGAACCCCTTGACGACGATGGGGCAATCGCGAGCTACCTCGATCGGAACGGTCCCGGCCTCCATCACGTCGCTGTTGCAACCGACGACATCGAAGCGGCCCTGGATATGGCACGCGAACTGGGGGTCGACCTGATCGACGAGGAGCCACGCGGCGGGGCATGGGGCCACCAGGTCGCTTTCCTGCACCCGAAGTCCACGGGTGGCGTCCTGATCGAATTCGTCGAACACTGACGCGGCTGGTCGGTTCCGGGGAACAGAACGTCGTATCTTCTTTCGCGATTCACCAGTATTTAGCCCGCACTTGTGAATCGTCTATGTCCCTGCGCTGGTGCCCTCGTTCGGGGAGGGGACCGACCCCTTAGGCCCACTCGTCGATTCGTGACCGGATCGGGGCCTCGACGGCACGAGGGGGTGAGGACCGCCAGTTGACTGCCTCAACGTCGCCGCACGGACGTGGAAAGCCTCGCTCGTACGTCCCTTCAAAATAAATTTGAAGATCGTGAAGGGTCGGCGCATTGGCGCTATTTAACATGGTGGTTTGAATTTTCCGCACCTGGAAAATATCTTGGAGCGAACACGCGACGCCAGTGGAGTGGTCCACCGCCCGGTGAGCACCGTCCGTCGGGTGTTCGTTCCCCTCGATTGGGCCTTTCGGGAGAGACCACACTTCGGGGTCGGACGAAAGGCGCACCATCAGCACCTCGTCTTCGTTCGACACCAAAACGCTCGCACTCCCGATTCGACCCCGCTGGAGTTGTTCGCGTTTTCGCCCGAACGCGACCCGTGACACTTCCATGGTTTCGCCGAGCACGTCGAATCGGCCGAATTCGTTGCGGAGTGTTGCGATCGTCGTTTCCACGACCGATCGCGATTGCTCGGCGATGTTCATAATTATTTCCCCGGCCCTCCTCACTTGAACCGATTTCATCGTTCATTGTTCGATTTCTTTTCAAGGACTGGCCTCGGGACCTCAAGCACCGCCAACAGTGTCTCAAGACCTGCCTTCTTCGCCCATTGTTCGAGTTTTGATCTCCTCTCCGCCGTTACCGACGGTCGCGGGATGGCTTCCCGTCCGTGATCAGTCACTGGTCGAGAGGCCGTCTCGAGTTTTCCATCTTTTTCCAGGAAAATACATTTGTTTCGTAAAAGGTTGGCAGTGCCGAGGGGGGATTTGTAAGGCGCGGCCAGCGCCCGCCGGTCCTACGAGTTTTGGTCGACCTGCGATTTGTGTCGAAGAAACTCGGAGCCTACGAATCCCCTGCTCATAACGGCGCGCCCGAGAACGCTGGCGGACAAAACGAACCACGCGGAGAATCAGACCCTCGCTTCGAGTTCGAACGCAACCGAGGTTCCGCCGACGTCATGGACCACATGAACAACCGGCAACCCCTTGCAATACACTAATACTTCTCCCTGAGACTGCAAAACTCTTCCGTTTTATTCGTCCGCCGCATGCGAGTTTCAGAAACCTTTTGCACTGTCAGAGGTGACTCTCAGAACACAATGGCCGATGACTTCAACTGGGCAGTCGGTGGGGCCGCCGGTGACGGCATCGATTCCACTGGAAAAATCTTCGCCCAGGCACTGTCGCGGGCAGGACGCCACGTGTTCACGTCGAAGGACTACGCGTCCAGGATCCGTGGTGGGTACACCGCATACAAGATCCGGACGTCGACGGAACAGGTCGGGAGCGTCGTCGACCGACTCGACATGCTGGTCGCGTTAACACAGCGTGCGATCGACGAGAACGCCGACGAACTCCACGACGGGAGCGTCATAATCTACGACGGGGAGGATATCGGGGACGCCGACATCCCCGGTGACGCCACGGGAGTCGACGTCCCGCTTGAGTCCCAGGCAGCTGAAGCCGGCGGCGCGATCATGCGAAACGTGGTCGCGATGGGGGCCGCGTGCGAACTCACCGACTTCCCGATCGAAAACCTCGATGTCGTGCTCGAGAAACGGTTTACCGAGAAGGGCTCGAAAATCGTCGCGAACAACAAAACGGCCGCCAGAAAGGGCCAGGAGTTTGTTCGAGACGAGTGCGACGTCCAAGCGGAGTTCGAACTCGAGTGCACTGACAACGATTACGTCCTGCTGAACGGCAATGAGGCCGTTGGCATGGGTGCCATCGCGGCCGGGTGCCAGTTTTTCGGCGGCTACCCGATCACGCCGGCCTCGGAGATTATGGAATACCTGACCGGGCGAATCGAGGAGTTCGGCGGCCACGTCGTCCAGGCCGAAGACGAACTCGCCGCCCTGAACGTCACGCTCGGCGCGGCACGGGCTGGCGCCCGTTCGATGACGGCGACGTCAGGTCCAGGGATCGACCTGATGTCCGAGACGTTCGGCCTGGCGGCCCAGACCGAGACGCCGCTGGTCATCGCCGACGTGCAGCGTGGCAGTCCTTCGACCGGACTGCCAACCAAGCAGGAACAGGGCGACCTTAATATGGCCCTCTACGGCAGCCACGGCGACATCGACCGCTTCGTCCTCGCGCCGACCTCGGTTGCCGACGCCTTCTGGAAGACCGTTGAGGCGTTTAACCTCGCCGAGAAATACCAGATCCCGGTGTACGTCCTCACGGACCTCTCGCTGACGGTGACCGAGCGGACCTACCCGCGCGAGACCTTCGACATGGACGAGATCGAGATCGAGCGCGGCAAGGTCGTCGACGAGGACGAGGTCGACCAGTGGGTCGACGAGGACGGCCACTTCAGGCCCCACGCGGTCACCGAGGACGGCATCAGCCCTCGAGCCTTCCCCGGCACGGAGGGCGGCGCCCACCACACCACTGGCCTCGAACACGACGAACTCGGACTCCGGTCGGAAGACGTGGACGAACGGGTCGAGCAGGTGCAAAAGCGCGACCGCAAGACCAAAACCGCCATGGAGCGCGAGGATTGGGATTACGAGGAGTACGGCAATCTCGATTCGGACAGGCTCGTCATCTCGTGGGGGTCGAACGAGGGCGCGATGCTCGAGGCCATGGAGTTCCTCGAGGAGGACGGCATCGAGGTGCGATTCATCTCGGTGCCCTACATGTTCCCTCGGCCCGACCTCACCGAGGAAATCGAGGCCGCCGAGGAGGTCATCGTGGTGGAGTGTAATATTAGCGGGCAGTTCGCGGACCAACTCGAGCACGACGTGCTGACGCGCGTCGACCGGCTGAACAAGTACAACGGCGTCCGGTTCAAGGCGGACGAACTGGCCGAGAAAATCAAGGAGACGCTCGATATGGAGGTCAAAGCATGAGTTCCGACGTTCGATTCACCGACTTCAAATCACACGTCCAGCCGACCTGGTGTCCCGGGTGTGGCGACTTCGGCACGATGAACGGCCTGATGAAAGCCCTCGCGAACACCGGGAAGGACCCCGACGAAACGTTCGTCACGACCGGGATCGGTTGTTCCGGCAAGCTCGCCACCTACCTCGACACCTACTCGTTCCACGGGGTCCACGGCCGCGCCCTGCCGGTCGCGATCGGTACCAAGGTCGCCAACCCGAACCTGACGGTCGTCGCGGCCGGCGGGGACGGCGACGGCTACTCGATTGGTGGGAACCACTTCATTCACGCGGTTCGACGCAACGTGGACATGACGTACATGGTCATGGACAACCGCATCTACGGCCTCACCAAGGGCCAGGCTTCACC
Source organism: Natrialbaceae archaeon (assembly GCA_046710005.1). Classification (GTDB taxonomy): domain Archaea; phylum Halobacteriota; class Halobacteria; order Halobacteriales; family Natrialbaceae; genus DATFIX01. The sequence continues at coordinate 2,667 of JBKEGM010000043.1, read as the reverse complement.
GACCTCGCGGGAGGAACTCGAGACCGGCACCACGCCGGAGGGCCAAGAGCAGCCCCCGATCAACCCACTCGCGCTCGCGCTGGCGGCGGATGCCACGTTCATTGCCCAGTCCTTTGCCTCCGACGCCCAGCGCCATACCGAGATCATGGAGGCAGCCATCGAGCACGACGGGTTCGGCTACGTCAACGTCCTCTCGCCGTGTGTCACGTTCAACAACCTGGACACCTACGACTACTACCAGGACGCCATCGCGGACCTCGAGGATCGCGACCACGATCCGACCGACTTGAATGCTGCCGAGGAGAAGATCCTCGACCCGGACCACGAGTACCTGGGCGTCCTCTATCGCGACCCAGACCGCCGATCATATGACGCCCGCTACGGCCTGGATTCGAATATGGCCGAAGTACCAGATGGAGCACCCGACGGCGCACAGCAACTCGTCGACGAGTTCTACTGATCCGGGCGCCAGGGTCTTCGACCCCGAAATATTCGGTTTTATCGTACTGTTCGTCCTAGCCGTCCGGCCGCCAGGTGCCACTCCTGAACTGGCTCGCGTCTGGTACCCTGGCCATTACCCGGCCAGGCCTTCCAGGGTTTCGGTAACCCGATTCCGGTCCATCGGGGTTTCAGTTTCCACTGCAGCGAACTCTTGAATCATTTCATGCCCCCTGCCATCGACAGGCCGAGCGACGGCCTGGCGAGGTCGCCGGTGATAGCGATCACTTCGTCGCCACCGGATTCGTCGATCACAACGTAGACGGTCTCGTTCAGAATTGCGGGTGAGGCCGTTATGGGGGAACCGGTGTCATAGCGCCAGTATTGTATCCCTCTCGAGGCTGAAAAGGCGTAGACTGAGCCATCCGTGCTCGTCACCACCGCTGTCCCGTTCGCGAGGGCAATCGACGAACGAATCTTGGCGCCGGTCGTGTTCGTCCAGGTGGTGTTCCCGGACTCGGCTTCCAGAGCATGGACGGTTCCGCCACCGTCGCCAACGTAGACAGTCCCGTTCGCGACGGTCGGTGAACTGTACACCCGATCGTCGAGGGTCGTGTTCCAGACGATATCGTGGGTAGTCGTGTTTATTGCGATCGTGGTATTAGTGCCGTATACGCCGAGGTAGATCCGGTCGCCGACGACCGTCGGCGATGATTGGACCACGGCGCCCCCGACATCTTTCTGCCACCGGAGGTCGCCGTTCGCCGCGTCGATCGCGTAGAGGTAGCCGTCCTCGCTTCCCACGTAGACGACCCCATTCTCGATGGCGGGGGCGCCGCCGACGTCGTCGCCCGTGCCGTACGACCAGTGTTCCGTCCCGGTATCGGCGTCGATCGCGTAGATGGCGTCGTCGTCGCTCCCAACGTAGACGGTCCCGTTCTCGACGGTTGGCGAGGCGGCAATTCCGTTCCCGGTGGTGAAGTTCCATCGCTCGCTCCCGTCGGAGACGTCAAACGCGTACAGGCGACCGTCCCGACTGCCGACGTAGACCGTGTCTCCGTACACGGCGGGTGAGGACCGGATTTCGCCACCCGTCTCGCCCTGCCAGCGGACGGCGGCGTCGGTCGCGTCGATCGCATAGAGGACGCCATTGTCAGAGCCAGCGTATACCGTATCGTTAACCACGGCTGGCGACGATCGGTTCACGACGTCGGTGACGTTTGATCCGAAGCTTACGCCCCAGTCCTTCTCGACATTCGACCTGGGCGCGCTGGTGGCTGGATGGTGGCCGGTGTTGTTGGTCCCATACGCCAGACTTCGCCAGTTAGCGGGGTAGACCCGGAACGTTCGCGTGGTCGAGTCGGTATTCCCAGTGTTGTCGGTGACCGTCAGTTTCACCGTAAACGTGGTCGGGTCGGCCCACGAACGGGTCACGGTCTCGCCGCTGGAATCGTTCGTGCCGTCCGCGCCGAAATTCCACTTGTAGCTGTCGATCTCTCCGTCGGGGTCGTCCGAGTCACTCGCGTTGAACGTGGTCGATTGGTATGTCTGAATCTCCGAGGCATCGATCGAAAACGCTGCCAGGGGTTGGCGCCCCGTGGCAAACTGGAGGTAGTCCATTGCACCACCGACCGATACAGAAACCCGGTGGTGGCCGTCGGACAGTGGCCGCTCGATTCGAACACGGACCACGTCCCCTGGATTCCATTCCGATCCAGCCCCGACGAACTCGATCGATTCGTTCGTCACGACCGCGTCATCGATCACTACGTCGACGGCGTCGGGATTTGCTGGCAGTCGATGCTCACCGACGTTTTTGACGAGCAGGGTCACCCGGTTCGTGGAACCGTTCCAGACTGCTCCGGTTTCCGGGTTGCTAATGATTTTGATTTCGTCAGCAGCGCCGGCTTCGATCTGATCCCCACGTTCACTGAGGCCGTTCGAGAGGTAGCCTGCCGTCTCGACGAACGTCCCGGCAACGCCGAGGGCCGCGAGGACGAGGGCGATGAAGAAGATCAATTGAACGATACTGGACTTCGACATGGCTCGGGGGGATCACGCTGTCCGCCTTGAGGGTTGATTCGCCAATCGCGGGCAAAAGCGTGTTGGCCCGTCGATTACGGAAGTGCGAGGAGAAAGCCTCGCGCTTTAGCGGCATGGCGAGAGCGAAGCTCTCGCTGCCCCCGAAAAGCTTCGCTTTTCGAGGACGGGTATGAATCCGACGTGACA
>JBKEGM010000042.1:0-12364 GCA_046710005.1 Natrialbaceae archaeon | reverse complement strand
GGCGCAAATATCGGTCTGGTAAAGTCGACGGCAAGGAGGAATCCCAGTCCGGTGACGACGAGGAAAAATCCGAGCGCGAGGAGGAAGTGCCGTTCGGTCACGTCGTAGGAGTCGATCGAAGCCATCGTCCGGGCGATATTGTAGACGAAAATCCAGAACCCGGCGAACATGAGCCCGCCAAACGGGATCAACCAGGCCAACGAATTCAGCAAGAGGCCGGCCGCGAATCCCCCCAGCCCGACCAACACGAACGTCAATTGGATGCTGGCAAAGCGACGGGAATGTAACGCGACACCGGACCAGACGGGAACGAACTGTGTCATTGCACCCATGATAGTGATACAAATCCAGCCGACCAACAACAGGTGGACGTGAACTAACGTTCCAAAGCCAGGAACGACGTCGAAAACGATCCCGACACCGACGACGACGCCGATGAGCAACAGCCCAAGTCCGACGACGAAGTGCTGCAGTGGGATCGTCATCGGGGGTTGTTGATCAGTCTCGACTTCTCCCGGGATCGCAGCCATACCTCACCGCAAGGGGCCAAGCTCCCTCTCGTTGTTTCCGAATATGTTCTTTCACCGTTCTACGGGTGAGTTCTACCACGGTCGGAGACCCCGAATTCCCGAATGTCCGCGTATCCGAAGACGACGCGGAACTACAACCCCGTGTCTGCATCGCGTCCTCAACTAACCCGAACGTAATCGGCCGAACGTATACTTTGGGATCCGACCTAGAGGTGGTCATGAGTCTCGAAGAGCCGGCTGACGCCGACAACCGACTGGATCTCCGAAAGATCGACGGTGAACCGTTCGGAATCATCATGGACGCCCTGGACGATCTGCCGGGCGACGAGTCGCTCCTCCTGATAAACAGCTTCGAGCCGGAGCCGCTGTACAACGTTCTGCAACAACGCGGTTTCGAATACGAGACATCGAACCCGAATGCCGAGGAGTGGTATATCATGGTCGAACACGTCTGAGCCCATCGATGTGGTGTCCACTGCCCACATTCTCCGAGTCCAGTTGCGCGGTGAAAGGATAGGACGAAGTGAACGAACCTGGACCTCTGTTCGCTAGTCTCCGCGTTCCGGTCCGGTCTCTCCGAATCGAGACGACGAAGACCGTCGAGAGGTTCGGTTCGACCTCAACCCGTCGAGACAGCGGCCATCAGAATGGAGCGTCGGGACTATATCCACGACTCGATCCGCCAAGACCCTGGGAACACCCTTCCCCACCACCATCGCGCTGTCGTCGATCGTCCGCTTCGTCCGAAGGACCGACGTTCCCGGATTCTTCCAACGTTGCCAGCGTTTCGTTAATCTCGCCAGCTCGATCGTGCATCTCGTCAACGCGCACGCGGACTAGGTCGAAGTCGTGCCGGTCGGCCAGGCCGTTCCAGGCGTGGAACGATCCCCTAGTAAGAGTATTACTCTGTGGACAGAACGGCGTTGTCGGAGTGAACTCCGCCCGCAAGACTGACGAATTCTCCGAATCACGGGCATAGCGGTAGCCCGCGTTTTTATGTCGAGTGTCGAGGTTCAGGCGGGCCAGGTTGTAGCCGAACGTCATATCATAGACGCCGCGTTCCTCAAAGATCTCCCTCGTTACGGTGTGAAAGGCCAGATGCTCCTCACCGGTAAGGATCTCCTCCCCGTGGAGGAACTGACCCGGTTCTGGGATGTTCGCCGGAACGAATTCGTCGTACTCATCGAAGACGCCACCGCTGTCATCGCTGTCACCGTCATTACCGAACGGGGAACTGAATCCGACCATAGTGTCACTCGGTCGTCCGTCCTCACGACTGTATCGCCAAATATATTCGTGGAACGGATGACCCGATCGGACGAGTTGACCACTACAGATGGAAGTGAATACGCGATCGGCCTGTTTTGGTATTGTGAGAGTATTACACTCTTGAGTATGCAACCGAATACTGGACTTCCGATCGTTGACTCCGGGGTTTGACGACGTAGTATTGAATCGGTCAAATATTCTAATAATGGCGGGAATTATAGAGAAAATACTATACTATTGCAGTGAGACACTCAAATTGAATTCCCGACTATGTGTGATCACCCTCAAGATCAGCCAGCCACAAAGAAGCGAATGCGGGGCCTGCAGAAACTCCAGGGGCTTGCGAAGGCCTTACATGGACCAGCCCGGTGGGAAATCGTCGGAATAATTGGAACGGGGACCGCCACGACAGATACCATCCGGGAAGAACTCGACGAACGAGGCTACGACCTCACCAAATCCGGGATCTATTACCATCTTTCGGAACTCAGTGACGCGGGGGTCATCGAAGTTGCAGGATACGTGGAAGAAGGACGTGGAGCACCGACCAAGGAATGGACGCTTCGGCGAGAAACCATCGAGATCGATCTCGTCAACCCCGAGGAGGCGGATCAATGAGATCATTTCCGGCCGTCGCAACAGAGGGGAAATCGAACCCCATAGAGCCAACCAAGAACGATATCATCGATTCATCTGAGTTCCACGTGGGTATCGTCACTTTGGCAAAAGGGCAAGAAATATCACCTCACCCCGAACCATACGCGGTTTTCTTTCACGTGCTGCAGGGAACGGGGATTTTTACTGGTCAGGATGGGTCTGTCACCCTCGAAGAAGGAGATGCCCTCTTCCTGGAACACGGGGAAAAACGAGGAATACGGTGTACTGATGGGCTAACGATTCTCGGCATACAGGAGACTCACTGATCACCACAAACCATGAATGCCACCGTTTGGGCCATCAATGGGTTCGCGGTTTCGGCACTTCTCATTGCCCTCTATCGAGATCGGGAACGCGGTATCAATTCGTTGAAGCGGGGGTTATTCTCGTTCGTCCGGATTTTACCGACCGTGCTCACGATCGTCGTCATTATCGGACTCCTACTTGGCTTTGTTCCGCCGGAAATGCTCCGACAAGTCGTCGGTGACCAGTCCGGTATCGGGGGGTTGTTTCTCACCGGCACTATCGGTTCAGTCCTTCACATTCCTGCCCTCGTCGCATTCCCTCTCGCCGCATCGTTCCAGGAAATGGGGGCTTCCGTCTCCATCGTTGCAGTGTTTATAACGACACTGACGATGATCGGTGTCGTTACATTGCCCTTGGAGATTCGTGAACTCGGGTGGCGGTTCGCCGTCCTGCGTAACGGGTTGAGTTTCGTCGGAGCAGTCCTCATCGCACTGGTCATGGGGTGGGTTCTATGACTGATGGCGAAACGCGAAGTAAGATCCTTCGGAGTTGGGGATATTTCGCTCTCACAGTAGTGATCGGTGTTGGGCTCCTCGTGCTGTACCCGGGACGTCGATCCGCGATACTCTCAACCACGCAATCGTATCTCGTCGAAATGGCGCTCATCCTCCCGGCAGTCATGGTCCTGTTAGGCCTGTTCAACGAATGGATCCCAGACGACGTCGTCGTCCGGTATCTGGGCGAACATTCGGGCCTGTCGGGAATGGGCCTGGCACTCGTCATGGGATCGACCCCTACCGGGCCCTTGTACGTCGCGCTCCCGATTGCAGCCGATCTCATCGAAAAGAACGCACGTATTGCGAACGTCATCGTCTTTTTGACAGCGTGGGCCTGTCTCAAACTGCCCCAGGAACTCGTCGAAATCCAGTTCCTCGGCTGGCGGTTTATGCTCGTCAGATTGGTTCTCACCGCCCTGGTGGCCGTAGGGATGGGATTAATCATTGAGGCAGTTTACTCACCGGGAACATCAGAAGATACCGTTACTACTGACGCGTTGTAGTTCCACTTAACCGTCAACATTCACGGTCAGTCACGGACTCTCCAATAGAAGGGTTGGACGAATATATCCGGACAAAAGCTTAGTTTTGGACGCCCTAAACCGGGTGCGAGGGATCCGAACGAAGCATGCCACGATCGCACCCTCAAACGATACCCAGAATAGCCGATACAGTTTTCGATGGTACCACAGTCTCGAAAGGGGTGGATGGAGCCGGCAACCAGTCGAAATCCACGGTCTGGAACGCGTTGGCCGTCCAGAATCTGACCAGGGGGTCACACCACGGAGACCCCAAGCATGCAGCCCAGACGCTCCAGGCGACAGATCCTCCAAGGAGCAAACGGGTCCCCCAACGAGGCACCTATAGCGGGTTCGGAGTGACAACATGAGTAATACCCAGAGCATTCATTCTGAAATCGACGCAGAGGATTCCGAAGCGACGCTGCCGGTGCGTTTTGCAGGAACGGAGGCAAGCCGGGTCCAGGAACCTCCGAAGGAGGTGCGCGAACGATGAAGGTAACCCGATCGACGATCGCAAAGATCCTCGTCACGGTCTTCATCTTCAATCTGATCGTGATGGGTGCCGGCGCACTGTACTCGTATCAGCAGGAGCCACCCATCCCAAAGGAAGTAGTCGGTCCTGAGGGGAACGTCGTGGTCACCCAATCACAGGTGCAGACTGGGAAAGTGACGTTCCAGCAGAATGGGTTGATGAACCACGGGTCGGTTCTCGGTAACGGTGCCTATTACGGCGTCGATTACACCGCCGATACGCTGGATCTGAAAGTTGAATTCATGCGCGATTTCTATGCGCAAGAACGATACGATTCGGCGTACGACGAACTGGACCCTCCCGAGCAAGCGAGCGTCGATAGTTTGGTCCAGACCGATCTCGAAGAGCCGATTTCCTCAGATTCGGACGCCATCCAGTACTCGGCGGCCGAAGTATACGCGCACGAGCAGGTTCGAGAAGTATACGTCGAACGATACCACGAGGGAGCCCCCGAACGGGGGCTTCCGGAAGACTTCATCGATTCGGCGGACGACGCTCGCCGATTCGCGGATTTTGCCCTGTGGACGGCGTGGATCTCCCATACCGATCGTCCCGGTAGCGGGCAGAGTTTCACCAACAACTGGCCATACCAGCCGCTTGCCGGTAACGAGGCGACCGGCGCGACGATGATCTGGAGCGTCCTCAGCATGGTTCTCCTCGTCGGGGCCGTCGGGATCGGCGTCTGGCTCTACAAATCCGTCGAACTTCCCGAACCGGAGATCAAAAATCTTCGAGTCCCGTCACCGGACGAAATCGCGCTCACGCCGAGCCAGCGTGCCGCCACGCGGTTCATCCCGGTCGCCGCAGTCCTCTTTCTGGGACAGGTACTGCTTGGCGGGTTGTTGGCGCACTTCTACGTGGAACGGTTCGCCTTCTTCGGGATCGAATCGGTATTCGGGATAGAACTCCTCGAGGTCTTCCCGTTCGCACTCGCGAAGACCTTCCACCTCGACCTCGGGATCCTGTGGATCGCCTCGTTGTGGCTCGGTGCGGGCCTCTTCCTTGCACCGTTGCTTACCAACCACGAACCGTCCCGCCAGAAGACCTACGTCCATCTGCTCCTCGGCGCACTCGTCGTTGCCGCCGTCGGTGGCCTGGCTGGCATCTGGCTCGGTGCTCAAGGATACATCGACGGCCCCCTCTGGTGGATTCTCGGAAACGAGGGGTTGGAGTACGTCGAAGTCGGCCGTCTCTGGCAGTTCGGCCTCCTCGTCGGGTTCGGTTTGTGGACGGTGTTGGTGTGGCGCGGATTCAAGCCGATGATCGACCGGGAGGCGCGATACGGTCTCGCCCACATGATCATCTACGCAGGTGGTTCTATCGGCTTGCTGTTCGTCGCTGGGATGTTCTACACGCCAAAGACGAATATCGTGATGACGGAATTCTGGCGGTGGTGGGTGGTCCACATGTGGGTTGAAGGAGCCTTCGAGTTCTTCATCGTTGCCATCATCGGCCTCACACTCGTGAGTATGGGGCTCCTCCGGAAGCGCTCCGCCGAGAAGGCGGTCGCGTTTCAGGCCCTATTCGTGATGGGCTCCGGCGTCATCGGCGCGTCCCACCACTACTGGTGGATCGGTCAACCAGACGTCTGGCTGCCGCTCGGCACAATCTTCTCGACGCTCGAACTCATCCCGCTGATCCTCATTCTTTTCGAGGCGATGGGGCAGTATCGGGCCTTCGCGACGAGCGAGGAGACCTTCGCCTACACGCTCCCGTTCATGTTCATCATCGCGAGCGGGTTCTGGAACTTCCTGGGGGCCGGCGTGCTCGGATTCTTCATTAACCTCCCGCTCATCAACTACTTCGAGCACGGCACGTACCTGACCGTCGGGCACGCCCACGCGGCGATGTTCGGGGCGTTCGGATTCCTTGCCCTCGGCATGGCGACGTACATGCTGCGTATCGCCACCAAGCCCAGCCAGTGGACCGAACGTCGGCTTCGATGGTCGTTCTGGCTCTGGAACGTCGGGCTAGCGGTGATGGTGTTCGTGTCGGTGTTGCCCGTGGGATTCCTCCAGCTGGAGACGGCGTTCACCGAGAGTTACGCTGCCGCGCGGAGCCTGGCGTTCTATAACAGTGAGACGATCCAGCTGTTGTTCTGGGCGCGGCTCCCGGGGGACACGATGATCATTCTCGGAACGGTCGTGTTCGTATACGACATGGTCCGGAAGCGGTTCACGCTGCGGTCCGTGTCGATGCCGGACGAGGTTCCGGCGCCGGGGTCGATCCCCGAACGCGTGTTAGCGAGGGACGACGACTGACTGCTGGCGCTGCCGTCATTATTTCGGACGGGCGGTCTTGAGGACACCTCACCGCATGCCGGAACCCGCTGTCAAGTTTCCTCACCCCGAGAATTGTTGATACGAAACGCGCTCCGAATCGACGATCGATTGGCTTTCGGGAACTGGGCTGTCAGGGGGCATGCTTCCCTCAGCAGGGCCACCGGGGTCGCCGACGACGATTCGACCGACCATTTCCAAGGACTTGTGCGGGCCACAGAAGTAGTCATACGTTCCCGCGGTTTCGAAGGTGTGTTCGAACGTTGCCCCGGATTCCGTCAGGATCGAACTCTCCCACGACTGGGCACCGTCCGGGATTCGCGTCGTCGTTGCCCGCCCAACCCCGTCCTTGTACGATACCGTCGAATGACCTCCCTCTACGTTTTCGAAGGTGACGGTTTCACCAGTCTCCACGAACAACCCGATCGGGTCGAAATAGTACTCGCCGTTACTGGTCACCATTTCTACAGTCGCGGTATCACCTCCACCGGAATCGGAATCGTCGTTATCGCCACTACATCCGGCCAGGCCGCTCACTCCGGCAGTCACTACGACACCACTGGCTTTCAGAATTTGTCGTCGATTCATACACACCCTAGCTGCCCATCAACCCTGAATAGGAGGCCGAATATGTCCACGTTTCCCCCGTCCGATGCCGAAAATCGGTTTTTCGCGCGTGATAGTTGCTTTCTGGTCGATTTGTGCGAGATCCGCTGGGGGCCATGGGGCGGCGATGACGAAATCTAGTTTTGAAAGAACATGTTCCCGAACTCTTATAACCCGGAACCACTATCTTATCTTTAGGTAAGCCTAAAATGTCCCGCGCCGTCCTTACCCTCGCGATTCCCGCCGACGTCTGGATAGGGGCCGTATCCAGAAACCACCCGGAAGCACAGTTCCGAGTGTTGGCAGCGACGACCAATGAAGACGGAGGGGTCGCACTCGCGGAGGTGATCGACGACGATGACCAACGAATCCTCCACGATATCGAATCGGCGAACTCCGTCACTGCCGTCGAGGTTCTCGAAAAGGACGACGAGACCCTACTCTTGGAGATCGAGACACAGACGGCCATGTTTTTGGATTTCGCCCGTCGTGCCGGTGTCCCTATCAAAACGCCGTTTTCCGTGCAGGACGGGGAAGTAATCTGGGAACTAACTGCGTCACGCCATCGACTGTCCTCGCTGAACGAGACCCTCACCGATGCCGGTATCACGTTCACCGTTGAATCGATATATCAGGAAGTCGATTCGGAACAACTGTTGACGGAGCGCCAGTGGACGATCATTCAAACGGCTCTCGAGGAGGGGTATTACGATACGCCGCGGACGTGCACCCAGGAAGACATCGCGAGAAACGTCGGCCTCGCGAAATCTACCTGTAGCGAACTCCTCCATCGGGCGGAGGAAGCGATCATCAAACGGTTGGTCGGGGCCCACATCGAAAGTTCGGCCGGGAAATCGAAACAACAACCGATAATCGTGTGAGGCGCGGGCCCAGAGTCCATCCCCAACTATTGGGATTTTGGAAGCGAGAGTGCAGAAGGGGCGAAGAAGTTGGGCGGATTTTCTGTTTTACTGGGGGATGGTCGGTTCGGATCCGTTTGAGAGATTGAGCGACGTTCGAGGTCCAGGAGAATATATTCGGGCCAACGACTTCCACCAACAGTTCCAAACAGTGTCCTTGATGCCAGCAACCACACTTGACCTACGAGACGTCCCACCGCCGGAGCGCCATCCGAAGATCCACGATGCGTTCGAACAACTGAACAGCGGAGAAGTGCTCGAAATCATCAACGATCACGAACCAAAACCGTTGTTCTACGAGATGCAGGCGGAAGTCGAGGCGTTCGATGCCGAGGGATATGACGTCGAACAGCGCGGGGCAACGGAATTCGTCGCTCATCTCCCGAAGAAATAACGACATTCTGCTTTCGTAATTCTTGTTACCGAAACAACCCGATAGCACATGTTTGGGATCCCGGTAGCTCGGGCGCGAACATATTCTGCTCAAGTCCTACCCCGCTACTCCCGTAATCCCAGGAGAGGTACCAAACTATGCCAGCCGTTCCCACCTCGACGCGCCGCCGAGTCCTCCAGGCGCTCGGCGTCGGCGGCGCCGCGTCGATCGCCGGCTGTACCGCACCGACCGTAACCGACGAAGAACCCGCGAACACGACCCCCACGGAACCAAGCATGAGTGACCCCCAGACCCCCGACGTCGATCGTGTCGCAGCCGACCCGACGGACGTTCCCGCCCCGATCGACCGTTCCTCACCGGAGACGGTCGAAATCGAACTCGAAACGCGTGAACTCGTCGCCGAGGTCGAACCCGGGGTCACGTACACCTACATGACCTTCGACAGCCAGGTTCCGGGGCCGATGATTCGGGTTCGACGAGGCGACACTGTCGAACTCACGGTCACCAGCCACGAGGACAACTCGATGCCCCACAACATCGACCTCCACGCGGTCAGGGGACCTGGTGGTGGCGCGGAGGCGTCGATGGTCACGCCCGGCGAGACCGAGACGTTCCGGTTCAAAGCTACCTATCCCGGAGCCTTCATCTACCACTGCGCCGTTCCGAACCTGGACTACCACATCTCGTCGGGGATGTACGGGCTGATCCTCGTCGAACCCGAGGACGGCCTTCCCGAGGTGGACCGCGAACTGTACTTCGGCCAGAACGAACTGTACACCACCGGCGACGTCGGTCAGGAGGGCCACCACGACTTCGACATGGACGCGATGGCCGCCGAGGAGCCGACCTACGTCCTCATGAACGGCGAGAAGTACGCCATCACCGGGGACGGCTACGGTCCGGTGACCGTCGACGTTGGAGACACCGCCCGCGTGTACTTCGTCACGGGCGGCCCGAACCTCACCTCTAGCTTCCATCCCATCGGGTGCGTCTGGGACGAGGTCTACCCACAGGGCGGGATCGGGAGCGAGCCACACCGGAACATCCAGACGACGCCGGTCATGCCCGGTTCGTGTACGATCGCGACGATGCACTTCGAGGTGCCCGGGCCGGTGAAACTCGTCGATCACGCGCTCTCGCGGGTCGCACGCAAGGGATTCATGGCCGTCGTCAATGCGGAGGGCGACCAGAATCCCGATATCTTCGATCCGGACCCGGCCTGAATGCGCCCCCGCTTTGACCAGCCCTCAGGTCGTTTTCCGTTACTCCCGGCTGATTTTCACTGCGAATGAACGGCTCGGACGAACGCGCGCCGGAGCACCGTCAGGAGAACGTAGGTTTCGTACTTCTGATTTCGACAGTGCTCACAGGGCTGCATCTCGGCGACGATCTCATCGATCGCGCCCCCGTACTGTTCGGTGAGCGTGGCGAGCGCGTCCGCTAGCTGGGGCTGGACGGCGTCGATCATGTCCTCCACGGCAGGATCGGCCGAATCCGGCAACGAATACGAGAGCACGATCGTGTTCGCCCCGTAGTACTTCGTCGTGCCGCCGCGACCTTCCTCGAACCGGACGACGTCCACGAGCCCGGCGTCGCGAAGCTCGTTGATGTGGTGGCGAACGGTGTTTTCAGTCCGGTCGATGCCACGATCCTCGAGACGCTCGTGGACCTCACCGGCGGTCAGCGCTTCTTCGGAAAGGATGTCCAGGACCATCGCCCGCATCGGTTCGTCGATCGCGTCCGAAACGCGGGTATCCCGAACCGCGATGTCCTCGAGACGGTGGTCACCGTCGAAAGTGCTCATAGCCGAAGCGAGGTGTGCGTGCCGGAAAAACCCCCACTGTACACCTCGGGCGGAACGATCGATCACGAACAGGACCGTCGATCGGGCGAAGCCCTAGACGACCCGTTTGTCCGTTCCGACCCCTTGTTTGCCCTCTCAAACATATCATCTAAAAAATACTTATGGGGGTGTGGTGTGTCTGTAGAAATACGATGAGCGAAACAACGCAACTTCGCGTGATGGACTTCGATTGTCCGAGCTGTGCGAGCACCGTCGAACGCGCCCTTTCGAATCAAGAGGGCGTCGAAGCTGTCGAGGTCCACTATACGACTGGTCGCGTCGAAATCGACTACGACGACAGCGTTACCGATCCCGCCACGTTCGAACGGACCATCGAAAATCAGGGCTACACGCCCCAGCCCGCCTAAGGAGACCGTTCATGGATACCCAATCGGTTACACAGTACTACCGCCACCATCGGAAGGCCATCATCGTCGCAGTGACTGGCTTCCTCTACGCTGGTGGCTGGAGTATCGGCTACGTCCCCGGTTTCGACACCGCGAGCACCGCGATCTTGATCCTCGCGGCGATCATCGGCGGCTACGATATCGCCAAGACCGCCTACTACGAGGTCAAAAGCCGGACGCTCGGCGTCAAGACGCTCGTGACGCTCGCGGCGATCGGGGCGATCGGTATCGGGTCGTACTGGGAGGCCGCTGCTGTGGTCTTCCTGTTCGCTCTCGGATCGTATCTCGAAGGGCGGACGATGCGCAAGACGCGCAACGCCCTCGAAGAACTCCTCGAAATGACGCCGGATACGGCCACCGTGCGCCGTGACGGCGAGCAAAAGGAGGTGCCGGCCCGCGAGGTCGACGAGGGCGAGATCGTCATCGTCAAACCCGGCGAGAAAATCCCGGTGGACGGCGACGTCGTCGAAGGGGAAAGTGCGGTCAATCAGGCGCCGGTCACCGGCGAGAGCGCGCCCGTTCACAAGGCCGACGGCGACGAGGTCTACGCCGGCACTATCAACCAGGAAGGAGCTATTGAGATCAGGACTACCGGCTCCGGGACGGATACCACCCTCCAGCGGATCATCCAGCGCGTCGAAGAGGCCCAAGAAGCCCAATCGCCCACCGAGAGCCTCATCGACCGCTTCGCCAAATATTACACCCCCGCTATCATCGTGCTGTCTATCGTCGCGTACGCAGTCACGCAGAACGCGATTCTGTCGCTGACGCTGCTGGTCATCGGCTGTCCGGGTGCGCTGGTGATCGGGCCGCCGGTCAGCATCGTCTCCGCCATCGGGAACGCCGCCCGGAACGGCGTCCTGATGAAGGGTGGCGAGCACCTCGAACAGGCCGGCAAGATCGACCTCATCGCCTTCGACAAGACCGGTACCCTCACGAAAGGCGAGACGGCCGTCGCCGACGTCGCTGGGTTCGACACCGACGACGACGAGGTGCTGGACCTCGCAGCGATCGCCGAGAAGAAGAGCGAGCACCACCTTGGGAGCGCCATCCTCAACGCGGCCCAGAACCGCGGGACGCCCGCGACCGACGGTGGGACGACGGCCGTCCAGGCAGACGACGAATCACCTGTCACGGACACGCGGCCACTCCCCGACCCGGACGATTTCGAGGTAGTTGCCGGCAAGGGCGTCGTCGCCCACCACGATGGCCGCGAGATCGTCGTCGGGAACCGCGCGTTGCTCGACGAACGCGGGATCGAACTCCCGGACGAAGTCGCCGAGTACGTCCGCGGCCGCGAGGAGCGTGGCGAGACCGCCATCCACGTCGTTCGAGACGGCATTGTGGTCGGCGCTATTGCGCTCCATGACGAACTGCGCGACGCCGCGCCTCGCGTGATGGCGGCGTTGCAGGATGCCGGTATCGAGACGGTGATGCTCACCGGCGACAACGAGCGCGTCGCGGCCGCCGTTGCCAAGGAGGTCGGCATCGACGACTACCGCGCCGAGTTGCTGCCCGAGGACAAGCAGGACGTCGTCACGGAGTACCGCGAGACAGACCAGGTCGTGGCGATGATCGGCGACGGCATCAACGACGCGCCGGC
>JBKEGM010000041.1:0-12533 GCA_046710005.1 Natrialbaceae archaeon | reverse complement strand
CGTCTTCAACCGTTCCTATTTTCAGCAATGTTCAGCAGTGACCCGTTGGAATTGGGTGTACTGATGGGTGGCTGGGCCACACTCATCACTGCCATCGGCGTTCGACTCCGGCAGGGCGACGGCGGGCGCTATCACAGCCGACCCACCACCAGCGGTCATCATCGCCCGGCAATGGGGCGAGGAGTTCTGGTTCCAGCGTTTCTATCGGTGGCTGTCCCGCCGGGAGGAGAGCAGATGGTCTCGGGGATGGCCCCGTCCGTTCGGACCGGAAGGCGGGAAGGAGAACGAAAGATCATAGTAACGCGGCCGTACAGTGTATCGACATGGCAATGCCGGGAGAGAACGGAACGTGGGTCGGTGGTGCGGTCCCTTCTACCGCCCCTCCGCGGTATGTGCGTCCGAATTCGTCCGAACGGACTCCCCGAATGAAGCGATTAGTCACTCCGTCATGACCGCGACGGTCGAAATCATTCGCGTCGTCGTGACGATCCTCGGGTTGGGCGTTGCCGCCCAGGTACTGGCCGATCGGTTGCGCGTCCCGAGCGTCGTGTTTCTCATTCTGGCCGGCGTTCTCGTCGGCCCGGAGGGCTTGGGATTCGTCACGCCGGGCGTCTTTGGAGATGCCTTACCTGCTGTCGTGGGACTGAGCGTGGCAATCATCGTCTTCGAGGGCGCGTTTCACCTGGACCTCGATCGGTTACGCGGTGCGCCACGCGAGACGTTTCGGTTGGTCACCATCGGTGCGGCGATTTCTCTGTTCGGGACCGCGGCAATCGTTCGGTTCGTGATCGGCGCGACGTGGGAACTCTCCCTCGTGATCGGTGCGCTGCTCATCGCCACCGGACCGACCGTGATTACCCCGATCATGAGCGTGGTCCCGGTGCGCGAGCGCGTTGCGACGACCCTTGAAACGGAAGGGGTGGTCAACGACGTCACGGCTGCTATCATGGCAATCGTTCTCTTCGAGTTCGTATTGATAGAAACGCGGCCACTTCCGATGCTGGTCGGGGAGTTCGGACGGCGCTTCGGCACCGGCATACTGGTGGGCGTGGCCGTGGCGCTGGTCGCGTGGTTCGTCCTCCGACACATCGACCTCTCGGTGGAGAACGCCCCGCAGAACTCGCGCCTGATCGTCCTCGCATCCGCGCTGGTCATGTACGGCGTGGCTGAACTGTTCGCCGCCGAAGCGGGGATCGCAGCGGTCGCTGCCGGGGGGTTCGTTTTGGGGAACGTTGATATTCCGTACCGAGACACCATCGAACAGTTCAAGGGCGACCTTTCCCTGCTGGTTATCTCGTTCGTGTTCATTACCCTCGCGTCGTTGCTTTCCCTGCAGGATTTCAGGGTTGTCGGTTTGGGCGGGATCGTCGCGGTGGTTCTTATCGCGGGCATCCTCCGTCCGGCGTTCGTGCTGCTGTGCACGATCGGCGACCGACTGACCCTCCGCGAACGATTATACGTCGGCGCCATTGGTCCACGGGGGATCATTCCCGCAAGTGTCGCGACGCTGTTCGCCCTGGAACTCCAGTCGATCGACCCGACCGGGGCGACGACCCTCGTTGGTACCGTGTTCCTGGTCATCTTCGCGACCGTGGTGTTTGAAGGTGGCCTAGCCCGTCACATCGCACAGGGACTGGACGTGATTCCAAAGCGTATCATCATCGTCGGCGGCGGGCGCGTCGGACAAGCCCTTGCGGAACGAGTCGAGGATCGGGGCGAGGAAGTGACGATAATCGAGTCCAGTGAGGCCGTCGTCGAGGAACTCCGGGAAGAAGGGTTTGCCGTCCACCACGGGGATGGGACCCACCGGGAGGTCCTGTCGGGAGCGGGCGCCGGGAACGCGAAGGTCGTCGCGGCGTCCACTGGCGACGACGACGTGAACATGTTGATCGGTCAGATCGCCAAGAATACCTTCGATATCGACCGGATCGTCGCCCGCGTGAACGAGCCCTCGAACGCCGACGCGTTCGAGGACCTCGATATCGAGACGATCTCGGACTGGATGTCGGTCGCATGGTCGATGGACAACATTATCGAGCGACCTGGGATCGCGCGCTGGATGACCGAACTCGACCGGAACGGCGACGTCCAGGAGGTTGAGGTGACAGCGGATTCCACCGTGGGGAAGACCGTCTCGGACCTGAGCGAGGAACTCCCGGAGGATTGCCACATCGCCCTCATCAGCCGTGACGAGAGCAACCGCCTTCCACATCCTGGGGACGTGATCGACCGTGGGGATCACCTGACGTTCATCGGGCGCAAGGAAGCGGTTCGCGAAGCCATGCGATTTTGTGAGGCCTGATTCGCCGATGACTGGTTTTCGTTCGTCACGCCACCGAAACAAAACGATTCGACTGCACAGTAAACCGTTTTATGTGGGAAAGTGATTGATATAGATATGCAATCGAGTCCCCCGGAGCCGTCCCGGGACCTTCTCGAGCATGTACTCGTGCCGGTCGCCAACGACGAGGACGCGAGGGATACGGCGGACGCGCTGGTTCCCTACCAGCCAGACCACGTCACGGTCGTAAACGTGATCGAAAAGGGCGAAGGCGTCCCGGACAAGACGCCCGTGGAACAATCGGAGGTGATCGCGGAGGAAGCCTTCGAAGCCTTTCGAGAGTTGTTTCCGGAGGCCGAAGAGGCGACGACCTATCGGCGGGGCGTCGTCGAGGGAATTCTGGACGTCGCAACCGACATCGACGTCAGCGCTATCGCCTTCCGACCCCGTGGAGGCGGACGCGTTCGCCAGTTCCTCTCGGGCGACCGATCCCTCCGCCTCGTAACGGAAGCCGATCGACCAGTCATCTCGCTCCCGGGAGAGACTGACGAATGAGCGGGGACGACGAAGAACTCGCGAAGGACCTCAGTCTCCTCGCCGCACTCACGATCGGGGTAGGAACGATGATCGGCGCGGGTATTTTCGTCCTGCCGGGGCGGGCGGCAGCCGCCGCCGGCCCAGCAGTCGCCCTATCGTTCGTTGTGGGCGGAATCATCTCGCTGTTCACGGCGATGTCGGCGTCCGAACTGGGAACGGCCATGCCCAAGGCCGGTGGGAGCTACTATTACGTCAACCACGCGCTCGGCCCGCTCTTCGGGTCGATCGCCGGATGGGGCAACTGGATGGGCCTGGCGTTCGCGAGCGCGTTCTACACGCTCGGGTTCGGGGAGTACCTCGCGTCGTTCATGCCGATACCGGCCCTCACGCTGGGGCCGGTGGGCCTATCGTCGTTCCAGGTGGGGGCGCTGATCGCAGGGCTCACGTTCATCGCGATCAACTACATCGGGGCGAAGGAAACGGGCCGTGCGCAGATCGTCATCGTCGTCACGTTGGTCGGGGTCCTGACGGTCTTCTCGCTGCTGGGACTCTTCCAGGCCGACGTCTCGACGCTCCGGCCGTTCTTCCCGGCGGAGACTGGCGGCGTCGGGGCGGTTCTGCCCGCAACGGGCCTCGTTTTCGTTTCCTTCCTCGGGTTCGCGAAGATCACCACGGTCGCCGAGGAACTGAAGAATCCCGGGCGGAACCTTCCCCGGGCGGTGATCGGCAGCGTCGTCATCGTGACGGTGATGTACGCCATCATCATGGTCGTCCTGATGGGCGTGATCAACTGGCGACAACTCGGACCGGAGTTCACCACCACGCCCGTCCTCGACGTTGCAGGGGTCTCGTTTGGGGCGATCGGCGTCGCTGGAGTCGGCGTCGGCCTGCTGACGTTCGCTGGGTTGCTCGCTACCGCGTCGAGCGCGAACGCCAGCATCCTCGCCTCTTCGCGCATCAACTTCGCGATGGGCCGGGACAAACTCATCAGCGCCAAACTCAATGAGGTCCACCCACGGTTCGCGACTCCCTACCGGAGCATCGCGGTCACGGGCGGACTCATCCTGTTGTTTATCGTCGTCGGCAACGTGAAGCCCCTCGCCAAAGCGGGAAGCGTACTCCACCTCATCGTCTACGGGTTGTTGAACGTCGGACTGATCGTCATGCGGGAGGCGGACGTGGAGGAATACCAGCCGGAGTGGAAGACGCCGTTCTATCCCGTCGTCCCGATTCTCGGGGCCCTCTCGTCGTTCGGCCTGATCTTCTTCATGGAGCCGCTGTACATCGGCCTGGCGGTCGTGTTCGTCGCTGGCGGCATCGTCTGGTACTTCGCCTACGCCCGTGGAACGACGGACAAGCAGGGCATCTTGAGCGAGTTCGTGTTGAACCGACGAAAACGGATGCCCGAGGTCGCCGTCTCTGCTGCCGGGATGGCCAAACCCGACGGCGGACCATACAAGGTGATGGTCCCGATCGCGAACCCGGAA
Source organism: Natrialbaceae archaeon (assembly GCA_046710005.1). Classification (GTDB taxonomy): domain Archaea; phylum Halobacteriota; class Halobacteria; order Halobacteriales; family Natrialbaceae; genus DATFIX01. The sequence goes on along the minus strand of JBKEGM010000041.1, from coordinate 8,228 downwards.
CACGAGCAGGACCTCATCACGCTCGCCAGCGCGATCGCGAAACAGCGCGGCGGGAGCGTCGACGCGGTCCACATTGTCACCGTCCCGGACCAGACGTCCCTCAGTTACGCGGCCGACCACGTGGAGGAACTCGAGGCGGACTACCACGGCGTCCTCGACGCCGCCGAACGCGACGCCGAGACGTTCGGCGTCGACGTGGAGACGCACACGATCCTCTCGCACCGTTCGTTCGAGGAAATCTTCGACGCTGCTCGAACTCACGAGGCCGACCTCGTCGTCATGGGGTGGGGGCCGCACTCGCATGGTCGCGCGGAAAGTCGGGTCGACGAACTCACCGAGGACATCCCGTGTGACTTCCTCGTGTTGAAGGGACGCGACTGCGACCCCGGTCGACTCCTGTTGCCGACCTCCGGCGGTCCGCACGCCGAACTCGGTGCAAGGACCGCCCGACTCCTCCAAAACGAGTTCGACTCCGAAGTGACGCTCCTGCACGTCGCGGACGAGGGCGAGGAAGCGGCGGGGCGGGAGTTCCTGGAGACCTGGGCCGAAGACCAGGGGCTCGGAGACACCGAACACCTCGTCGAAACCGGCGACATCGAGACGGCCATCGAGGACGCGACAGAATCGTGTTCGATGCTTGTTATTGGAGCCACCCAGAAAGGGCTCCTCGGGCGCCTCCTGCGCGACTCGCTGGTCCACGAAGTTGTCAACGACGTCGAGTGCCCGGTGTTGCTCGCCGAGAAGGCCCGTGACCGGACGTTACGGGAACGCCTGTTCGGCAGCAAGCGTCGCTGACTTGACGCCGGATTGTATTGCCGCCATCCAGCGAACGGCCGAATGCGATAGCACTACCGTCGGGTTTTCACGGGAGGGGTCTGCTCAAACAACTCGTCTATAATGGCCAAGCGCCACCCCGGGATCCGGTCCCGGCCGTCCCGCAGGTTCCGGAACCAGCGATCCCAAGCCCCGACTACGCCTCTTCGAATTAGTTAAGAGGCCCCTCGTTGTCGAATTCCGTATGTTCGGCCATCGAAGGGACGCACAGGCCGCTGATTCGACCCTCGGAGATGATTCTTTATCGGTGAGATACTATGGATGAATCGATCTTCGGGCGGGTTGTCGTGCCCGTGGCGAACGAGGGGGACGCCCGGTCCACGGCGACGGCGCTTCGTCCATACGTCGAATCGGCCGGCGGGACTGCCGTGGCAGTTCACGTCGTCGAGAAGGCCGGCGGGGCCCCGGACAAGGCGTCGGTCGAACAGCGTGAGTGGAACACGGTGGAGATGTTCGAGGCGTTTCACCGGGCGTTCACCGAGTCGGACTGCGAGGTCGACACCGAGATTCTGTTCGGGACCGACGTCGCGGAGACGGTCATCGAGTACGCGCACGAAGCCAGGGCGACGGCCGTCGTTTACACGCCACGCGGCGGTGGACGGTGGGCGAAGTTACTATCCGGCGACGTCACCGAGCACCTGCTGACGGAAACGGACCTCCCGGTGGTCGTCCTTCCGGAGGAGGCGGCGGCACTCACTGACGACGAAACGGTCGCCAATCAACCAAGGAAAGACGAGCAATGAGCGAGGCCGAGCAGGAACTCGCGCGCGACCTGGGCTTTCTCGAGGCCTACACCATCGGCCTCGGGACGATGATCGGCGCGGGGATCTTCGTCCTGCCGAGCATCGCCGCCGAGCAGGCCGGCCCGGCGAGCATGCTTTCGTTCCTCTTCGGGGGAATCGTCTCGCTGCTGGCTGCCCTGTCCCTATCGGAACTCGCGACCGGGATGCCCCGGGCAGGTGGCAGTTACTACTACGTCAACCGGGCGCTCGGACCGTTCTTCGGCAGTATCGTCGGCTGGGGCATGTGGGCCGGGTTGACCTTCGCCAGCGCGTTTTACATGATCGGGTTCGGCCAGTACCTCCTCTCGGGGCTCGGCCAGTACGTCCCGTTCCTCGGCGGCTGGGGCGACCTGGGAATCACGGTCGCCGCGCTGGTCATGGCCGCGTTACTGACTGGGGTAAATTACTACGGCGTCAAGGAGACCGGGTCGCTCCAGAACGTCATCGTTCTCTCGCTGGTCGGCCTGATCGTCGCGTTCCTCGCGCTCGGGGCGCTCAGCGGTCCGGCCATCGGCGAGTTCAATCCCTATGGCTTTCCGGCCGTCGCCGCGACGGTGGGGACGGTGTACGTCTCGTTCATCGGGTTCGAGGTGATCGCCACCAGCGCCGAGGAGATCAAGAACCCCAGCCGGAACCTCCCGCTGGCGATGATCGCCGCCGTCGTCACGCCGACGCTGATGTACGTCGGCGTGATGTGGGTCTCGACCGGTACGCTGTCGATCTCGGGACTCGCGAACTCCGACATCCCGGTCGCCGAGGTCGCCAACGAGTTCCTCGGCCAGTTCGGGTCGGCGATCCCCCTGGTCTCGGTCTCCCCCGACATGCTCGGTGTGATCGGGTCGGTCTCGATGATCGTCGGCGCGGTCCTGGCCACCATCTCGAGCGCGAACGCGTCGATCCTGTCGGCGGCGCGGGTCAACTTCGCGATGGGGCGAGACCGGATTCTCATCAACTGGCTCAACGAGGTCCACGATCGGTTCCGGACCCCCTACCGGTCGATCACGGCGACCGGCGTCATCACGCTCGTCTTGATCGCGGTCGGTGCCGGTCTGGGGACGCTCGCGGAGGTCGCGAGTTTCATGTACCTGGTGACCTACGCACTCGTTCACGTCGCCGTCGTGGTCCTGCGGCGTGCGGATCCGGCCGACTACGAGCCGTCGTTCCAGATTCCGAGCGTCCTCTATCCCACAGTCCCGATCGTCGGGGCGCTCGCCACGCTCGGCGTCCTCTTCCAGATGGTCGTCACCTTCGAACCGATGGTGTTGCTTGGGGAGGGCGTCGTCGGCGTCGAGCTTGCGTTGCCGTTCACGCTCTCCGTCGTCGGGATTGTCGGCTTCGGAATCGTGCTCGCCGGGATCGCCTGGTACGTCGCGTACGCCAGCGATCACGCGCCGAGTCTGAGCCTCGTCGGGGACGCGATCGCCCCGGAACCGTCTACCGTCGCCGACGGCACGGGACGGTACCGAGTCCTGGTCCCTGTGGCGAACCCGGAGACTGGAGCGGATCTCATCCGGATGGCGGCCGCCAGCGCGCACGCACACAAAGACGAGAACGCCGAAATCATCGCGGTCAACGTGATCGAGGTGCCCCAGCAGACCTCCCTCTCCCAGGACCTCGAGTTCGAGGAGCAACGGGTCGAGGCCCAGCGGGAACTCCTCGAACAGGCCCGTGGCGTCGCCGAGAACCTCGAGGTCGGGATCCAAACCCGGGCCATCGTCGGCCGCGACGCCGGGGACGTCATCCTCGACGTGGTCGATGAGGAGGGTGCAGACCACGTTCTGCTCGGATGGCGCGGGGCCCGAAGCACCCGCGAGCACGTGCTCGGATCGACCATCGATCCGGTCGCGGGACGGGCCCAGTGTGACGTGACGCTGGTCAAGATGGGACCGAGAGGGACACGGGCCAAGGGCGACATCGTCGTGCTGGCTGGCGAGGGGCCACACGCCCCGTTCGCTGCCCGGCGCGCGATCGAGTTTGCCAGGGCAGCAGCGGCGGAAACCTCCCTCACCTTCCTCAACGTTCAATTGCCGGAGGAAGACGAAGACGAGGAAGCGGTGGAAGAACGGGGCCAGGCGGTCATCGAAGATCTCCTCGACCGCGTGGACGTAGCAGGGGGCTTCGAATACGAGACCCGCGTGGTTGTCGGGGACGACGTCGAGGAGACGATTATTGAAGCCACCGACGACTATGATACCGTGTGCGTTGGCGCAACCCGTACCGGCACAGTCTCCCAGGCGCTGTTCGGGTCCATCCCGGAAACCATCGGGGAACGAACCGAGGGAACCGTCGCCATCGCTAGAGGCCCTGAGGAATCGCCGATGTCAATCCGGGCAGCGCTCGTCGAGCGCCTCCAGGCGAGGGACTGATACGGGCCGGGATTTGGAATCTCCGACTTCGGGCGTTTTGGAGGATCACAAACTACCGTAGTGAGGCGGAAAAACAGGGCGTTTATATGAGCGCCGCGGGCAGAGATGCATACATGAACGGCCGGTTCGCCACGATCGCCCGCGACCTGGGGCGGATGCTCCAGGCGCTCGGCGGGCTGGTCTTCGTTTCCCTCCTCGTTTCCCTCGTCTGGGGCGAGTTCTACGCGATCCCCGCGCTGCTGATTTCAGGGGCGGTTCCACTCGCGATCGGCCGGGTTCTCTGGCGTCGCTACAGGGACGCCCCCGAACCGGGCAAGCTCCACGGGATGATGATCGCCGCGTCGGGGTGGCTTCTCGTGGGCACGTTCGGGAGCCTCCCGTTCTTGCTGATCGCCTGGACGGTCGCCGCCGATCCCGCGCCGTTGTCCGTCCCTGCCTCGGCGAGTTCCGAGACGCTGGCCGCCTTCAGGGAACCGATCAACGCGTTCTTCGAGAGCATGAGTGGCTTCACCGGGACCGGGCTGACGATGACCGACGACGAGAGCGTGATGCCCCGGACGCTCCAGTGGTGGCGCTCGTTCATCGAGTGGGTGGGCGGCGTCGGCGTGATCGTCCTCACGACGGCCATCCTCGCCCGTCCCGGCAGCGGGTCGCTCACGCTCTACGAGAGCGAGGCACGGTCGGAGAAGATCCACCCGAGCATCGTCTCGACGGTGCGGACTATCTGGTGGATCTTCCTCCTCTTTACGTTCGTCTCGATCACGCTGCTGTGGCTCGCCGGCATGCCCATCTGGGGGGCGATCAACCACGGCATGACCGGCCTCGCCACCGGCGGGTTCTCGATCACCGACCAGTCGATCGCGACATACGACAGCGTGGCGATCGACTTCGCGCTGATCCCGATCATGCTCCTCGGGTCCATCGCCTTCCCGGTCCACTACCTCATCCTGCAAGGTGACCTGCGAAATCTCTACACGGATCTACAAACGCGTTGGATTTTCGGGTACTTCGCGATCGGGTCGGTGTTTCTGATTACCCTGTTGTTCGCGAGTGGGGTCTACGCACCGGTCCACGACTACGCGCCGGGAACCGTGTCGCTACTTTCCGGTGCCGTCGTCTTTCAAAATGGCTGGGCAGAAGCGTTCACGACGGTTCGATATGGCCTCTTCCAGTTCGTCTCGGCGGCCTCCTGCACGGGATTCCAGACGGCCAACAACCTGGGGAGCGCGTGGCCGGCGGAAGCGCAACTGACGGTTACTTTCGGGATGTACCTCGGTGCGGCAGCCGGGTCGACCGTCGGCGGGATCAAGCTCATTCGCGGGATCACGATGGTGAAGGGTATCCTCTTCCGGATCCAGAGCGTGTTCTACCCGAACTCCGCGATCCGAACGTTCCGGCTGGACGACCGGTCCCTGTCCGCGGAGGAAGCCCGCCAGGAGTTCGAGGAGGCCGCCATCATCGCGGCCCTGTGGATCGTCTTCCTTGCAGTGGGCATGGTCGTCCTCCTGCTAACTGTTCCCTCAACGTTCACTCTCGAAAACGTGATCTTCGAGGTGGCCAGTGCGCAGGGCAACGTCGGCCTTTCATCGGGGATCACCGGACCAGGCATGTCGTGGATCGGCAAGCTCATGTTCGTGTTCAACATGTGGATCGGCCGGCTCGAGATCATACCCGTGCTCGTGTTGCTGCGATCCATGTTCACCCGCCTGGAGGGGTACTCGTAATGCCCGTGAATCCGCTCGACTGGATGGAACGGTTGCTGGCCGGACTCCCGATAATCGGGGACGTGTTTCGGGACGGGACCGCCGATCCGGTCTATGACGTCCTGATGGTCGTCGGTCCGTTGCTGGTGCTCGTCCTTGTTCTCGCCGGCCGTTCGATATTCACGGTGGGACTCGTGACGTTGTACTTGCTCTCCTTCGTCGCATACGTCGGCGTCAAACACGTCAGTGAACGACGGAACGCGAGGGGCCGAGGGACCTCCCGACGAGACGAGTTTGGAAGGGAATAATCGTCGCGGCCGAGCGACGCACGGACGACGATATGCGCCCGTGAATCGGTCGAACGACCGATGTGAGGCGTCGGGAGAATCCATACTGACAGGAAAAGATCCACTATCCCCCCGATTTCTATCGAATAACAACACTAAGGTGCTCGGACGATCCGGGTTTCGACATGTACGTCATCGTCGTCGGTGCGGGACAGATAGGTTCGCAGGTTATCGATATCCTCAGTACGTCACAGTACGAAATCGTAGTCATCGAGGACGACCAGGAGACCGCCGACCGAGCGAGTCGCAACTACGACTGTCTCGTCCTCAACGATGACGCGACGGACCGCGAAACACTGCTCGACGCCGGCGCCGAACGGGCTGACGCGATCATTTGCACGACCGACCAGGACGCCACGAACATCATGGTGCTCCTCCTGGCGAAAGAACTGGAGATCCCGTCGCTCGTAACGGTCGTCCAGAACCCGGACCACATGAACGTCTTCCGGCAAGTTGGGGCCAACGTACTGGAGAATCCACAGCGACTCATCGCGGAGTATCTCGTTCGGGCCGTCCAGCGCCCTTCCATCAAGGACTTCATGGACCTCGCCGGCGACGCCGAGGTGTTCGAGGTCACGGTGGTCGAGAATGCTCCAATCACCGATCACACGATTCGGGAGGCGGACGAAGAAGGACTTTTGACGGCGGACGAACTTGTTGTGGCCATCGAACGCGGGAACCAGGTCATTCGACCGCGGGGGGAGACACAGATCACAGCCGGCGATCTCGTAACTGTCTTCTCGAGCGTGGGTGCCACGCCCGAGGTCCTGTATACGTTTACGGGCCAGAAACAACCGGGCGAGTGACCCTCCGGGAACATATTGGAGAGGAACGTCTTGCTGGTCCCAGAGTACTCCTCCGTAAAGTCGGCAGAAAAACGTCTCGTGAATAACCGACGGAATAAGGTTCCAGATCGATCGAATGCCTGAATTGCGATGAGTGGGCGTGTGGAAACGAGATTACCATTGACGGCAATCCCCGCGAACTCACTCTTCAGGTTGATGATCCGAACCGTTTTCGTTCCGATCGTCAGTAGCAGCTGCTTCCTGCCGATTGCCTCCTGATTCCTCCCCGCGGGAACGGGATTGGTCCGCTTTCCACCGCGTTTCCGAGTCTTTTATTCGCCTTTCTTTCCGAGTCCGTCGCTTGCTTTGCTGGTGATCGAGCACTTCGTGGCCGACGAACCCGCCCAGCGCACTGAGCGCAACGGTATACACGAGGATCATCCCGGCCCCGAACACGAGCAGCACCCAAAAGAACACCGTTCCCATTGGTTCTCCCCCTGCAAGCGGGATAATCGATAGGAACCCGAAGACCATCGTGACGATCACGACCAGCGGCGCTGCGGCCATGAGGCCGGAGATAGCCCCAACTCTGATACTCTCGTTGCTGTCCCCTTTCCGGAGGTAGGCGGCCACACCCCCGCCGAGGATGGGCGAAACCGGAACGAATGAGGCTACGACGCTCACGACGGCGCCGACGAAGGCGCTCGTTAGCGTGCCGGAGCGGGACCGGATTTCTTCTGGTTCGTCGACGGGAGGGTCTTCTGCGTGTGCCATACGCCGTTTACTTTCCTACCTCACTTAAACGAACCTCCATTCGCCACCGCGGTATCAATAATGCCAGGGGATATCCGAGAAGTCCGGGTCCCGACCCTCCACGAACGCTTCGCGGCCTTCACGGGCTTCGTCGGTCATGTATGCCAGTCGGGTGGCCTCGCCGGCAAAGACCTGCTGGCCCACCATGCCGTCGTCGGCGAGATTGAACGCGTACTTCAGCATGCGGATCGCGGTCGGGGATGTGGCGTTGATTCGTTCGGCCCACTCGAGAGCGACCGCCTCCAGATCCTCGTGAGGGACCGCCTCGTTGACCATCCCCATCTCCGCGGCCTCGTCGGCGTCGTATGTTTTCCCGAGGAAGAACACTTCCCGGGCCTTTTTCTGGCCGATCTGGCGGGCGAGATAGGCCGACCCGAACCCGCCGTCGAAGGAGGCCACGTCAGGGTCCGTTTGGAGGAATTTCGCGTGCTCTCGGGACGCGATCGTGAGATCACAGACCACGTGGAGGCTGTGACCGCCCCCGACGGCCCAGCCCGGTACCACGGCGATCACCGGCTTGGGGATGTGGCGGATCCGCCGCTGCACTTCGAGGATGTGAAGGCGGCCGACGTTCGGTGGTGCCTCGTCGTTCGTCTCT
>JBKEGM010000040.1:0-12542 GCA_046710005.1 Natrialbaceae archaeon | reverse complement strand
CGTCAGACGGCGAATTTACCCCGTCGCTGTTTATCGGTTCCACTTTCACTCCGGACGGATCAGGTTTTTGTTGTATCCTGCCCCATGTACAGGTGCACGTTACACGCTTCGTGCACTTCCCCATCCTTTTCCTTCCCCTCACCGCCGAGCCGGTCGGCCGCCGTGAGCGACTCCCGCTCTCGTCCCGAAAGAGGTGCAATTAATAGCCGGGACGCGGGCGTTTCAGACATGAACAAGATCCTGGTGACCGGCGCGACCGGACAGATCGGTTCTGAATTGACGCCCGCACTCCGTGAGAAATACGGCCACGATGCGGTCATCGCGAGCGACATCCAGCAACCCGAGGATCTGGAGGGCCCCTTCGTCGAACTCGACGTCACGGACCGGGACGCCCTCGAGTCAGTCGTTGAGGAAGAGGACATCGACACGATCTTCCACCTCGCCGCGATCCTCTCCGCGAAGGGCGAGGAGAACCCAGGCCTCGCCTGGGACGTCAACGTCAATGGGCTCTACAACGTTTTCGAGGTCGGCCGGGAGTACGACATCGAGAAGATCATCACGCCGAGTTCGATCGCGGTGTACGGGTCGACCACACCGGATAACCCCGCCGAGGAGACAGTGCTGATCCCGACCACGATGTACGGCATCTCGAAGGTGCTCACCGAACTCCTCGCGAAGTACTACTACGAGAACTACGATCTGGACGTTCGCGGCGTCCGCCTGCCCGGCATCCTGAGCTACAAGACCCTCCCCGGCGGCGGCACGACGGACTACGCGGTCGAGGTCTTCTACGATGCGATCGAGGCGGGGCACTACGAGTACTTCGTCCGGCCCGACACCATGCTTCCGATGATGTACATGCCGGACGCGGTCAACGCCCTCATGCAACTCGCCGAGGCCGACGACGAGGACCTCAACTATCGGTGTGCGTACAACGTGAGCGCTCTCACCTTTACCGCTGAGGAACTCACCGGGGCCGTTCAGGACCATCTCCCCGACTTTGAGGCGACCTACGAACCGGACGAGCGCCAGCCCATTGCCGACTCCTGGCCGGACCGCGTGGACGACAACGCCGCCCGCGAGGACTGGGACTGGGAACCCGAGTACAAGCTCGATGCCATGGTAGAGGACATGCTGACCAACCTCGAACGGAAGCTTTCGGAATAAGCGACTCGACTACTTGGCACGATCGATCTTCTTCCAACCGACGTTTTCTCGGAGATCACGAGGGTTTAATGCACTGCTTGAAGAACTGGGAACATCGGTTGAGAGAACAATGACCGGGACACTGGTAGCCCTCCTCTTCACGCTCGGACTGATGACGCTAACGTTCACACTAACTCCCGGACGCAAGCGGCGCAAGTACGTCGTGACGTTCGTCGTATTGCTTTCACTCCCGTTCATATACATCTGGGTGGTGTGATTTACCGATGGCAGATTTACATTCTGGCGTCGATGCGATTCGGGATCTCGGGCTCGACGGCGTCTTTACCTGGTTTTTCGACTGGTTGGAATCCTTTCGATCCTAGCCGGCATCGGGTTCTGGTTGTTCACCAGCGCGAAGATATCGTCAACCCCGACGTTGCTGCTCGTCGATGGACTGTTCTTGATGGCGCTACCCGAAGTCGTTCTCGGGCTAATTGACCTGGTAGCGTAGACGAGGAAATGTTCTAACCACGACTCGACGCACGTGAAACTGGGGAAAAGGGCGGCGAGTCTTCGGTCGGACGTTCGGCGGGTCGTCGCTTCCGTGCCGACTTAGATGAGGTCGAGGTCCTTCCCGATCTCCTCGTAGGCGCGCAGCGCCTTGTTGAGGTCGTCCTTCGTGAGGCCGGCGTTGATCTGGTTGCGGATGCGGGCCTCGCCGCGGGGCACCATCGGGTAGACGATGGCGAGCCCGAAGATGCCGCGCTCGTACAGGCGGTCGGCCAGTTCTTGGGCCTTGTTGGAATCGCCGACCATGGCGGGGACGATCGGCGTCTCGGACATGCCGGTGTCGTAGCCGATCGACTCGAGTTCCTTCTTGAAGTATTCACGCAGGTCCCAGAGCTTCTGGACGCGATCCGGTTCGTTCTCGATGATCTCGAGGGACTTGAGATTGGCCGCGGCGATCGACGGTGGGTAGCCGGCGCTGAGCAGCCAGGTGCGGGCTGTGTTGTAGGCGTACTTGATGACGTGCTCGTCGCCGGCGAGCATGCCGCCGAAGCCGCCCATGGCCTTCGAAAAGGTCCCCATCTGGAAGTCGATGTCGTCCTCGAGGTCGAACTCGGTGGCGATGCCGTGACCCTCGCCGAGGACGCCCTCGCCGTGAGCGTCGTCGACGTAGGTCATCGCGCCGTACTCGTCGGCGAGTTCCTGGATCTCGTCCATCGGGGCGACGTCGCCGTCCATCGAGAACACGCCGTCGGTCACGACGAGCATCCGGTTGTACTCGTCCTGGGCCGTCTTGAGTTGCTCCTCGAGGGAGGCCATGTCCGTGTGGTCGTAGATCAGCGTGTCCGCTTTCGAGAGACGCATCCCGTCGATGATGCTCCCGTGGTTGAGTTCGTCCGAGAGGTAGACGTCGCCGTCCTCGAGGATCTGCGGGATGACGCCCGCGTTCGTCGCGAAGCCGGTCTGGAACGCGACGCCCCCTTCGGTGCGCTTGAAGTCGGCGATTTTCTTATTCAACTGGTCTTGGATCTCCATGTAGCCTGCGATCGACCAGTCCGACCCGGAGCCCAGCCCGTACTTCTCGATCGCGTCGATGCCAGCCTCGCGCAGGCGGTCGTCGTTGGCGAGGTCGAGGTAGTTGTTCGAGGCGAGCATAACGAGTTCCTTGCCCTCGACCTGTACGTGGGGCTTGGAGGGCCCCTGGACGCGTTTGAGCTCCCAGGTCTCGCCGCGCTCTTTCATGGCTTCGTACTCCTCTTTCAGATACGCCGTTTTTTTGTCGGTCATTGTGGATGCCTCGTTCTGTAAAAACGTGAACATTTGGAAGTAGGTTGGAGACGAGTAAAATCTTTCGACTTTCGGCTCATCGCGCGGTTTGCGGCGGGTTTCTCCGGATCGGATCGGGCACGCTATTCATCAATTCGCATCCTATAATTTCCTTCATTTCCTCCCACCCCGACGGGTCACCGAGTGACCCGTTTACCCTCCGACCGGTTGCCGTCCCGGGAAACGTGTTCTTTATATTCCCCTCCCTTCCGATAGAGTGTATTTTTCTGTTGCCCGTTCCCAAAATCTGAGAATCGCCGATAGGAGATAGTCAAAACCGTCCGGGGTTTCAGTCACCGCAATGCTCGATCCCACGATCGCAAGCAGGCTACAGTTCGCGGTCACGACCTTCGTCCACATCATCTTCCCGACGATTTCGATGGGGCTCGCGCCGTTCCTGGTGTATTTCACGTGGAAGGAGATCAGGACCGACGAATCGATCTACGTGGATCTTCGCTCGTTCTGGGCGAAGATCTTCGGGATCACCTTCGTCGCGGGCACCGTCACCGGCATCGTCCTGGAGTTCGAGTTCGGGATGAACTTCGCCGCGTTCTCGGCCTTCGTCGGCGAAGTAATGGGCGGCCCGCTGGCCGTCGAGGGCATGATGGCCTTCTTCCTCGAGTCGACGTTTCTGGGCGTGTTCATCTTCGGCCGAGAGCGCGTGTCCGACCGGCTGTACATGCTGTCGGCCGTGCTGGTGGCCCTCGGCTCGTGGCTCTCGGCGGTCTGGATCCTGATCGCCAACTCGTGGATGCAGACGCCACAGGGGTACAACGTTATGATGGAAGGTGGCCAGCGCGTCGTCGAACTCACCGACCCGATCGCCGCCTACGCCAACCCACGCTTCACGTGGATGTTCGTCCACATGCAGAGTTCGGCGGTCCTGTCTGCGTCGCTGTTCCTCGCCGGCATCGCCGGGTACTACATCTGGCGAGGCAGGGACTCGCAGTTCTGGCGGAAGACCCTGAAGGTCGCCATCGTCCTGATGGTCATCACGGCCCCGTTCCAGGTGCTCCACGGCGACAGCTACACACGCCACGTCGAGGACACTCAGCCGGCGAAGTTCGCCGCGATGGAGGCCCAGTACGATACCGAGACCGGGGCTGCCCTCCACCTGATCGCGATTCCGAAGAGCCTGGATGGATTCACCGACCCACGAACACAGACCCTCTGGACGCTCGACGTCCCCAACCTCGCGTCGGTGCTGGCAAGCGGGGGAGACCTCGATGCGAGAATTCGGGGATTAAACGAAATTTCGAACACGGAACCCTGGCGAGGCGCGGGGACGCCGCCGGTCGCACTCGTCTTCTGGTCGTTCCGGCTGATGGTGTTACTCGGGCTCTGGTTCATCTTGCTGGCGTTCTGGTCCGCGTATCGCTGGTACAAGGGGACGCTGTTCGAGTCCTCCCGCCTTCATCAGGCACTGGCGCTCTCGACGCCGCTGGGAGTGCTGGCCGTCGAGGTCGGGTGGATGGTCACCGAGATCGGTCGCCAGCCGTGGATCGTCCAGGAGGTGATGACGGTGGGTGAGGGTCGGTCGCCCGGGCTGACGGGCGGCGAGGCGACGCTGACCCTGGCCGGGTTCGTCGGCGGGTACTTCCTGTTGTTGAGCCTCTGGATATTCGTCGTCACCCGGATGATTCGCAACGCCCCCGACGGGAAGCAAGCTACACCAGACGGTGGATCGGTCATCCAGGCGGTGATCAGTGATGATTGAACCTATCGCCCTCGCGACGGGCTTCCTCGACGGGTGGCCCCTCGCTGAGCTGTGGTTCGTCGTCGTGTTCGCGTTCCTCGCGACGTTTCTCTTCCTCGACGGGATGGACTTCGGGGTCGGGGCGCTGTTCGCTACCCGGGACGACGACCACGACAAGGAAACGATGCTGTCAGCGGTTGCCCCGATCTGGGACGGCAACGAGGTCTGGCTTATCGTGTTCGGCGGGGCGTTGTTCGCAGCCTTCCCCGAGGTGTACGCCAACCTGTTCAGCCGGCACTATCTCCCGCTGTTCGCGGTTCTCGTGGCGCTGATCCTCCGAGGGCTCGCGCCGGAGTTCTACGAACAGCGCGAGGACGATACCTGGCGGCGCTACTGGGGAGCGGCCTTCGTGATCGGGAGCGTCGGGACGCCGTTCCTGCTGGGTGTGTTCACCGCCGCCTGGCTCCAGGGTGCGGCAGGCCCAACGATCGCCGGACTGGTCGTTGGTCTCGCGCTGGTCGCGCTGACGGTCGTCAACGGGGCGGCGTTCTTGGGGCTCAAGACGACGGACGAACTGCAATCCGAGATGGGGACCTGGGGCATCCGGGCGGCACTCGCGTACCTCGTTTTGGCCGTCCTCGCTCTCGTTGCTCTCGGGCTCTCGTCGGGTGATTTGATGGACGCCTTGATCGCACCCGTCCCCGCGGTGCTCGTCGTCGCGACGGCCGCGGGCGTGGGCGGGTACGTCCTCTTTACCCGCCGCGACCAGTATCGCCTGGCAATCGGCGTCGCAGCGGTGTTAACCTATGGCCTCACGGCGCTGGTCGCCGTGCTCTTGTATCCGACGATCGATCCTGCGGTTGGATTGACTGTCGAGGAGGCGGCCGTCTCCTCCTTGGCACTGTCGCTGATGACCGTGTTCGCGGCGGTATTGCTCCCGCTCGTGTCGCTGTACTTTGTCGTCTTGTACACCTCGTTCGCCGGACCGGTAGAGGCTGAGGAAGGCTACTGAACCGATCGTCGCTGGCATCGGGGCCACCCGTCGGCCCGATTGATGGTTCTTTAAGATCCCTCCCGCCAAGGGTCGGGATATGAAGCGCATTGTCAGTACTGACGAGGCTCCGGAAGCGGTCGGCGCGTACAGTCAAGCAACGACGAACGGCGACATCCTGTTCACGGCGGGCCAGATCCCGATGACGCCCGAGGGCGAACTCTTGGATGACGAGGACATCACGACCCAGACCAACCAGTCCCTCGAGAACGTCGTCGGTATCCTCGAGGAGGAGGGCTGTTCGATCGAAAACGTGCTGAAAGTCACTGTCTTCCTCGACGACATCGACGACTTCGACGCGATGAACGCGGCCTACAAGGAGTTCTTCTCGGAACACCCACCTGCTCGAAGCGCGGTCGAGGTGGCGAACCTTCCGAAGGGCGTCGGTGTCGAGATCGAGGCCATCGCCGACTCGTCGTGAGGCGGCCTCCACGATCGGGCGTCCTGCCGGGCGTGATCGGGGCGCTCACGTTCCTGGTGCTCCTCGAGGGCTACATCCTGACGGGCGGTGACGTCCCGTCGTTCCCCCTCGTCGCGGTGATCACCGTTTTCGTGGGCGTGGCCGCGGGCGCGGTAGGGCACTTCACGACAGGTCGTCTGATCGATCGAAACGGTTAACCTTAAACCGACTTGTAAATTAGTTCCGAGTAAGCCAGGGTGGCCGAACGGTAAGGCGCACGCTTGGAGAGCGTGTTCCCGTTAGGGATTCTGGGTTCAAATCCCAGCTCTGGCGTTTGCTCCGAGCCACTACGCGAGGAGTAACGCCTGTACGCTGGGATTTGAGCAGGGATCGCAGCGGCCGAGCGGTGTGTGGTTTGGGCGCAGCGAGAACCACGGTGCGAACGCTGAAACCAGGCGCGGAACGAGGCCGACCGTCTTGGCGAGTTCAAATCCCAGCCCTGGCGCTTCTTCGCGCATCCTCCCGAGGAGTAATGGCTCCCAATCGGGATGCAAATTTGAAATACGCAATCCCTATCGTCGGGAACCGACCGCTGCCGAGCGCGTCCATCCCCCTATCATCATCGCTCAACTTGCACGGGGTCAGTTGTGGCGAGCCATCGACCGGTTTCACCCCGTTCCCGGATTTCGAACCAGCCCCCTTGTCGGAGAATGGTTTCGAAATTTCCCTCCCAATCCCCGTCCATTGTGACTCGATCAGAAATAGGGACTGAACTGTCTTGATTAATTACTCGGTACTGTTTGACAAGCGGCCAACTGGGTGCGGTAATCAGAGCTTTCCTGAGCCACTTCAGGGTTCGAATCGAGTTTCACCATTCCACTCGGTCCTCTCCCGGCGCTGTCGTCGGGGTGGTCACTTCCCTGAACCCATTGATTCGATCGGGGAGGGATTCGAGATCTTTTCATGGAATCCTGGAGGATCGTGGACACGGTTTCCCCGGCGATCGACGCTGGGCCCTGCTGATGCCCCTCTTAGGGCGAAACAGTATCGAGTACACTGTTCCGGGCTACGGAACCCGGGTTTCCGAGCAGGCAACCGCCAGTTTCGTCGCGTTCGGACCGAATTCGGGTCGGCGGGACGGGCGATTCAATATAAACTTGGGGAAATTCGATGATCGTTCGGACAGCTCTGGTTGTGAATGGCTCACACTTTTTGTTGCTGTCCAGCGTTACGTCGTGCGATTTACAGACGACACTGGCCCATCCTCCGGTTGGTTCACTCTGGCTTTGAAAGAAAGGTTTATATAGAATCACAATCATAGGCTCGACTGACTATGAGTCAGCGAATGCAGCAAGGCGGCGTACCGATGATCGTTATGGACGAGGAGGCACAGCGGGTCAGCGACCGCGACGCGCAGGATTACAACATTTCTGCGGCGCGTGCGGTCGCCGAGGCCGTCCGCTCCACTCTCGGTCCCAAGGGCATGGACAAGATGCTCGTCGATTCGATGGGTGACGTCACCATCACGAACGACGGCGTGACCATCCTGAAGGAGATGGACATCGACAACCCGACGGCCGAAATGGTCGTCGAAGTCGCCGAGACGCAGGAAGACGAGGCTGGCGACGGCACGACAACGGCCGTCGCGATTGCCGGCGAACTACTGAAGAACGCCGAGGACCTCCTCGAGCAGGACATTCACCCGACGGCCATCATCCGCGGCTTCCACATGGCGTCGGAGAAGGCCCGTGAGGAAATCGACGAGGTCGCCGAAGAGATCGACCCAGATGACGAGGAGCTCCTCCAGAAGGTTGCCGAGACGGCGATGACCGGCAAGGGCGCCGAACTGAACAAGGAGTACCTCGGGCAGCTCATCGTCGAGGCCGTCCAGGCTGTCACCGTCGAGACTGACGAGGGCGACCACGTCGTCGACCTCGAGTTCCTCGAAATCGAGACCCAGACCGGCCGCGCGGCCAGCGAGTCCGAGCTCCTGCGAGGCGGGATCGTCGACAAGGACCCCGTCCACGAAAACATGCCGACCGAGTTCGACGATGCCTCGATTCTCCTGCTCAACGAACCCATCGAGGTCGAAGAGACGTCCGTCGACACCGACGTCAGCGTCTCGGACCCGGAACAGCTCCAGAAGTTCCTCGACCAGGAGGAGGAGCAGCTCCGTCAGAAGGTCGAGCAGATCGCGGATCTCGGCGCCGACGTCGTCCTCTGCCAGAAGGGCATCGACGACCTCGCCCAGCACTACCTCGCCAAGGAGGGCATCATGGCGGTGCGCCGGGTCACCTCCAGCGACCTCGAATTCATGACCGAAGTCGTCGAGGGTCGCGTCGTCTCCGACCTCGATGACGCAACCGCGGCTGACCTCGGCCACGGTTCCATTACCCGCGACGAGGCCGACGAGATGTTCTACGTGGAGGGCGCCAGCGAGGGCCACGGTGTCACGCTCCTCCTGGCCGGTTCGACCGACCACGTCGTCGACGAACTCGAGCGTGGCATCAACGACGCACTGGACGTCGTTGCCCAAACCGTTTCGGACGGCCGCGTCGTCGCGGGCGGTGGCGCCACCGAGACCGAAATCGCCTCGCGACTGCGCGACTATGCCGACGGCGTCGAGGGTCGCGAGCAACTCGCCATCGAGTCGTTCGCTGACTCGCTCGAACTCGTCCCGCGAGTGCTCGCCGAAAACGCTGGGTTCGACTCGATCGACACGCTGGTCGACCTCCGCGCAGCCCACGAAAGCGGCGACACCCGTGCGGGGCTGAACGTGTTCACTGGATCTATCGGCGACACCTTCGATGCCGGCGTCGTCGAACCGGCCCACGCCAAAGAACAGGCCCTGTCATCGGCCACCGAGGCCGCCAACCTCGTCCTCAAGATCGACGATATCATTTCCGCCGGCGAACTGTCGACGGAAGGCGGGGAGGAGCCCGGCGCTGGTGGCCCCGGCGGCGGTATGGGCGGCATGGGCGGTATGGGCGGCATGGGCGGCGCAATGTAAAAGAGGCGCTCGCCGCTTTCCCAAGATCCAACGAGCGTTACTGCCACACCACCTGACGATATCTCGATCGCCGACCGATTTCCCGCTATTCTTCCGTGATCGTTGACGAGACGATACAGTCATTTCACTAGTTGCACGATCTGTCCGACTTTCGTCACCGTGCCCATCAACGAAGGTCGTGGGTTGGTTTCCCCTCCGGAAAAACGAGAATTCATCGGCGTCCACGACGGCGTTCATTGGCCGAATACGGCGCAATAACGTCGAGTCCCCGTCGAAGTGGTATCCAACGAGAGCGGTACCGCATCTACTTTGGGGGCGAAGGCGTATGGCCGCGCATGAACCATCGGATACTCGTCCTCTTCGAGCTCCCGGACGCCGACCCGATTTCTCCAGTCCTCGTTGAGGATCTGACGTCGATGGAAGTCGTTGTGCTGGGGCATTTCCGATTGCCTGAACAGACGCCGCCAGAGTCGGGACGAGTCCAGTTCAACGAGGAAGCGAGGGCGGAATTGAACGAACTCGCGGAACCCTTCGAGGAGACGGACTCGCTCGTGGAGAAACGACTCGTGTTCGGGAAGGACCTCTCGAAGACGATGGACCGTATTGCCATCGAGGAAGACTGCGACGCCGAACTCGATCCGGAGCCAACCGAGGGGATCGAACGAATACTCGTGCCACTGGTGGACACGGAAAACCTCGACCGTCTCGAGGACTTCATTGGGTCGCTGAGCGACGAGATAACCAAGGAAATCACGCTGTTCCACGTCGCCGAACAGGGCGGTGACGACGGTGAAGACGAGGATCCCGAGGCCGTCGAGTCGATGCTCCAACGGGCTCGCCAGAAGATGATAACGGACGGGTTCGATTCCGATCTCGTCGACGTGTTGGTGGTCGTCGCCCAGGATCACGACGCGGAGATCCTCGAAAAAGCCGAGGCGTACGACGCGGTCGTGATGGGGGAGGCCCATCCGGAGACCCTCAGAGAGCGGTTCTTCGGGACTCTCCCCGACAAAATTGCCGATCATACGGGCGATCCCGTCATCGTCGTCCGGCGGAACCTCTGACGATCCGACTTGGAGGTCGTCGAACCGATTCCAGGGCCCGACTGCGTCGGGTCGGCCGCAGTCGAATTAACTATCGAGGTCGACGCCACTACGAGTGCATTTTTCGCGGGATAACAGCAAGTGGTCTTGCTCCTGGACGCCGACGGAACCGACATCAAGAGCCGGGAATCCGGCTATTCAAACGCAAGGGTATCCCCGAGGGAAGGAGTGTCGGTAGTACTTCACTCAGTTTTGCTGACCGGGTGAACCACGGCTTCTTCCGTCGACGAGGGATCAGGGTCGTTGTTTCGAAAGTGGGTCGCCACCGCGCCGATTCGGTCAGTTCGTGGCCGACCGTACCCGACGTACCACACGAGACCGGCCAAAATAATGCCGATCGCTCCGCCAATGGAGAGCCATCCCATTTGGAAGATGAACACGATTCCGCCGAGAACCCCGACAATTTGCACGAACGGGTAGCCCGGCGACCTGAATTCTGGGTCGTAGAAATCGAGATCACTCTCTCGGAAGGCGATGAGCGACAGGTTTTCCATCGAGAAGACGAGGATGAGGAACGCACTGGCCAGTTTTGCCAATTTAACGACCGGGACGAACGCGATGAGGGCGAGCAAGACGCCGCCGGTGACGATGACCGCATTCCGCGGTGTCAGGAACCGTCGATCGACTCGACCGAGCCAGTCGGGCAGCAACGAGTCACGACTCATGGCAAGAAGGAACCGGGAGGTGCCCAGAACGCCCGCATTCGCCATGCTCGTCAGCGCGAGCACTGCAGCGAGCGAGATAACCACGGTTCCGACACCGCCGAACAATTGATCGGCACCATCGGCCATCGGCGTCATCGTCGGGCCACCGCCAGGCCCACCGTGGATGAGGGTGTCCGCGGGAACGAGGCCGATGACGATGGCGACGACGGCGGTGTAGATGGTCATCATGACCCCGATCGAAATGAGCATCGCCAGGGGGATATTGCGGCCTGGGTTGGCGATTTCTTCGGCAACGGACGCAACCTCGCCGATGCCAGCGTAGGAGACGAAAACGAACGCAGCAGCAGTGATGACGCCGCCGGTTCCATGCATCGCAAAGGGGCTAAATCGCGTGGTTTCTATCAAGGGCGTTGCACTGACGACGTACCCCCCTAACCCCAGAACGACCAGCGTCACGATGACGCCCTGGATCGAGCCACAGTGTTCGGTTCCCATGACGTTGAGGAGGATCACGAGTACCCCGAGCACGAGCGCGGCGCCCTTTACGAGTCCGGCAGGGATGCTTACCAACAACAGGAGGTACGCTCCGAGGCCAACGAGTGCGAACGCGCTTTTGAAAACAAGCGAAAACCAGACGCCGAGACCCGCGATCGTGCCGAACAACGGGCCCATGGCCCGGTCGATGTAGAGATACGTGCCGCCATCCTCCGGGATTGCGGTCGCCATTTCGGCCTTCGAGAGTGCGTTCGGCAGCACAACCAGACCGGCAATCAGGTACGCGACGACGACTGCCGGCCCCGCCTTCTTGAATCCGACTGCGGGCAAAACGAAGATCCCGCCACCGATCATCGCTCCCATACTCAGCGTCACCGCCGAGTACAGGCCGAGACTTCGCTCCAAACCCTCACTCATATTTAATGATTTTCGATAATTCGGTTTCAAAGCTTCGATATTTGGACGTGATTGTATCGTTCTATGAGGGCTGGGATCCGAAATTAACCAGTCGAGTATAAACGCTAGTGCGGTGGTTCACCCGTCGGAACTTGGTATTCCCTACCAATTCTTGACGGCCGTGGACGACGCACAAGAACGTTTCAAAACCTGGAGTGGAAATTCAATAGTGTTGACTGCATATTCTCAATTTACCGAGGCGTTAATGGCGGGGAATTGGATGCTCAGATGACTCGGACCCTCGAATCTCACCGATTTTCCCTTGCCCCAAGCGTCGGTGTCGAGGAGCGAAGGGCACGCCCCGTGACTGTCCCCGCTGGTGCCGTCAAGGACGTGCTGAATTTCACGCCGAAACGCCACCGGTCCACTCCGTTCCCCGGTGAGCTTCGGCGTTCGCTACCCTCACGCCGAAACGCCGTCGTTCCGCTCCATTTCATTCCGCTCCACGACGAGCTTCGGCGCTCACGTCCGCTCGCGCCGAAACACTACCCTTTTGACCCCGCTTCCGATATGAGCAGGTAATGGGACGACGTAAGAAGATCGTCGAAGAGTGCGAGACGTTGATGGACGACCCGGAGAACATCCGGAACATCGCCATCGCCGCACACATCGACCACGGCAAGACGACCCTGACCGACAACCTTCTCGCCGGCGCCGGCATGATCTCGGAGGACCTCGCTGGCGAGC
>JBKEGM010000039.1:0-12588 GCA_046710005.1 Natrialbaceae archaeon | reverse complement strand
TGGCGCTCGCTGACCGAGCGGCGAGCGAACGCGTCACGGGTGCGCTCTCGCGTACTGTTCGCGACGATCCCGACCCTGACGTCCGGCAGTTCGCCGTCGAGGCGCTCGGAAAGCTGCAGGCGGACGGAGTGTCGGACGTCGCTCGTGACGCTCTGGCGGACGAGAACCCGTGGGTCCGAGCTGAAGCCGTCGTTGTCCTCGATAACCATGACCGACGTGGTCACGCCGACGTTATAGAGGACTGCCTGACGGACAACCATCATGCCGTTCGCAGAAACGCGATTATCTCGTTGGCTAAACACCGTGGGGCAGACGTTTTGGAGACGCTGCTGGCGTTTGCTGACGACGATAGCGAAAGGGTCCGTGAGTGGGTAGCAGAGTTCCTTGGCGGGATCGATGACGATAGCGCACGCGACGCACTGAACGAACTGACGGCCGACGAGAGCGACATCGTCGCCGAGGCGGCCGCCAACGCCCTCGATAGCGACGCCGACCGTCGGGAACTGTTCACCGAGAGTATCACGTCGACTGATCCATCGCGACGCGACGCGCCGCCGAAGTTTTGACATCCTCCCCGCCCTAAAGGGCGAGGATTCCCGACCGCGTTGGGATATTAAGGTTCGCGGTTCACGACCTCTTCTCGTGGGGCGAAAACGCCCTCACTACGGTCGAACAGGTGAACCGCTGGCTGTGCCAACCAGCCGTTATCCCTATCACCGCCATCCGTGGCGAGACTCGGGAGTACCTTTTGCCGAATGTTCTCCGCACCGTTCACGTCCGCATTCGCTACCGAATCGCACTTCTCACACACGTACAGTCCACGTTCAACCCGCTGATTGTCGTCAGTGTGGCCGCACGCCGAACACGACTTCGACGTATCGCGTTCCGACACCAACTCCACGTCGATGCCTTCTGCTTCTGCCTTGTAGTCGAGTAGCGTCCTGAAGCGGTCGAACGCCCACCCGTGTAAGTCGAGATTACCGTGGTCGCCCCAATTCCGAGACTCACCCGTCTCGTCATCGTCTCGGATACCGCCGAGGTCGCCAACGACAAGTGTTCCGACGCCTCGTTCGACGCACCCCTCTACGATTGCTTTCGAGAGTGCGTGCAAGAAGTGTGTCCGGCGACCAGTCCGCTTCCGGTCAAGACGAGTCGCCTCACGGGACGAGGAATCGTCGCACTTGGCTTTCTTCTTCGTGAAGTAGTATTCGTCTTCCTTGAGTGCGCCACCGGGGTACAACACCGACTCACCGCCGAACGAAACGGCGGCGAAGTTGCAAATCCCGAAGTCAACACCGGCCACGTCGTCGCCCGGTGGTTCCGGGTCGATAGTAGTGCGACAGACGAATTGAAGCCGCCACTCGTCGCGTTTGTAGACGGCGCGAACCTGTTGAATATCCCACTCGGTTAGGTCAACATCAGGGCGAGTCTGGTACTCACACAGGATGAAATCGGAACGGTGTTCTTTGAGGTTGCGACCTTTTGAGAGGCGAACGCGGTTGTACTGTGCGTCGTGCTTGAACCCAGCCGCTTTGAACGACACAGTTGAACGCGGGTGGGAGTCTCCGTTTTTGCGGTAGCCGGGCGGTCGGGCACGGTCGTCTCCGTTCCGACGCTTGCTGAACCAGCCGTTGAACGCCTCAGCGAGTTCTTCGAGAACGCGCTGACTGGATTGAGAATGTAAGTCCGTGTAGCGTTCGTGGCTTTTGAGTTCGGCTTTGAGCTCCCCGTCATCGGGAATTTCGCCCGTTTCATCCCACTGTTCTTGTGCGTAGTAGCGACCGACGTTCCAGAGTTTTGAGGCGGCCCATCCGAGTTGGTCGAGGTCGTCACGAACCTGGTGCTGGTTCGTGATGGTGGCCTCGAAGGTTCGGATGGTTCGGCCCATTTCTAACTTCATAACTGGTTATGAACGCTGTTTTGTTAATAGTGTCGATTGGCGTGGAATATTCAGCCTTGCCATCGGCGGTGGATGGTGTAGGAGTTGTCGGCTGTATCCCCGCCCAAGGGCGGGGTTTTAGCCTTGAAACTTCCATAACCTGCCCAAGAATACTGCCTCGCTTTTCCAGAAATCCAGCCAGTTACGTCGAGCGCGTCACCGGAGATTGAAAATGACTTTGTCGGTTCTCCGTCGACTGTCTCATGTAGATGAGTCAGGAACCAGCGACCGCCTCTGAAGCGGTCGACTCGAGTGTACGGGCCGGAAATGATGCCGTGGATATGTTCTGCTATCAGTGTCAGGAAACGGCTGACAATGAGGGCTGTATTGAGGTGAGTGTATGCGGCAAGACCGCGGAGACGGCCAACTTGCAGGACCTGCTGGTGTGGGAGCTCAAGGGACTCTCGTACATTGCCCAGCGCGCACGGGAGGCGGGGATCACCGACGAGGAAACGAGCGTGTTCGTCGCCGAGAGCCTGTTCTCGACGGTCACGAACGTCAACTTCGATCCCGAATGGTTCGAAGATCAGATTCGTGAGGCCCAGGAACGCCGCGAGGCGTTGCGGGCGAAGTACGAAGCGGCCGAGGGCAAACTCGACGAAGAGGAACTCCCGGCGGCCGCGACCTGGACCGGCGACGGCCCCGAGGACTTCTACGAGAAGGCGGCCGACCCCGAGATCGGCGTGCTGGCGACCGACGACGAGAACGTTCGCTCGCTGCGGGAACTGCTGACCTACGGACTCAAGGGCATCGCGGCCTACGCCGACCACGCCTACGTGCTGGGCGAGAAGAAGACGGAGATCTTCGCGTTCGTCGAGCGTGGCCTGGCCGCGACGCTGGACGACGACCTCTGGGTCGAGGAACTGACCGCGCTCGTGCTCGAGACGGGGGAGGTGGGCGTCGAGGTGATGGAGATGCTCGACAAGGCCCACACGGAGACCTACGGGCATCCCGAACCGACCGAGGTCGACATCGGCACCCGGGACCGGCCGGGCATCCTGATCAGCGGGCACGACATGAAGGACATGGAGGAGTTGCTCGAACAGACCGAGGGCGAGGGCGTCGACGTCTACACGCACGGCGAGATGCTCCCCGCCAACGCCTACCCGGCGTTCAAGGAGTACGACCACTTCGTCGGCAACTACGGCAACGCCTGGTGGGAGCAACACCGGGAGTTCGAGGCGTTCAACGGGCCGATCCTGATGACGACCAACTGCCTGGTGCCGCCGGAGGAGTCCTACGCCGATCGCGTGTACACGACGGGCGTCGTGCGGTTCCCGGACCTCCCGCACGTGGCCGATCGGGAAGACGGCGAGTCCAAGGACTTCTCCCCGCTCGTCGAGCGCGCCAAGGGCGCCGAACCGCCCGAAGAGATCGAGTCCGGGACGATCACGAACGGGTTCGCCCGGCAGTCGGTCCTCGAGCACGCCGACGAGATCATCGAGGCGATCCAGGCGGGCGACGTCCGCGGGTTCGTCGTCATGGGCGGCTGTGACGGCCGGCACGCCTCGCGGGAGTACTACACCGAGATGGCCAAGGAACTTCCCGACGACGTGATCATCCTCACGGCCGGCTGTGCGAAGTACCGGTACAACAAGCTCGATCTCGGCGACATCAACGGGATCCCGCGCGTGCTGGACGCCGGACAGTGTAACGACTCCTACTCGCTCATCAGGATCGCGGGAGCGCTCCAGGACGCGCTGGACGTCGACGACGTCAACGACCTGCCCATCGCCTACGACATCGCGTGGTACGAGCAGAAGGCCGTCACCGTGCTCCTGGCGCTGCTCAGCCAGGGGATCGAGGGGATTCGCCTGGGGCCGACGATCCCCGCGTTCCTCTCCGAGGACGTGACGAACCTCCTCGTCGAGGAGTTCGGCATCCAGCCCATCGGCTCCGTCGAGGAGGACAAGGAAGCGATCTTGGCCGAACTGTAACGAAGGGAGGCCGTGTCGCGGGGTGACCGGTCTTCGTCGACCGACGCCCGGAAGTACGGTGTGATATCCCACGTCACGTACCGATCATCTCCGAATATTTTCTATAATGCGGAAATGAAACGTTTCGCCGTGCTGACGGCGACGTATTTCCTGAATCGGGGGGAATAGTCGGCCACAGTCTTCGGTGATCGTGCGGAAGGGACACAGTCAGTAGCGCGGGCGCGAAAAGTCGACAACTGTTCACGTGCGACGATGGGCCCACGGCCCCGTCACGAGCGCCCGGACGGCTCGGTCTCGTGCTTCGTCCGGCAACCGTCGGCGACCGGAGATCGGATGCCCGATGAGGCCAGTTCGCTCGAGATGCAGCTTTCGAACCTCGATTTCCACGCCGGTGCGTCGATCCCGGTCCATGGCCGGTTCGTGACATGATCATGCGAGTTTGTCTGCCTGTTGTCCCGCGAGGTTACAGGCTAGCAATTTCCATTAAATTTTAAATATAATATAATGGATAAATATACATCACTTCTAGCACGGCGACACCCCATACCGACGAAAAGTCGTCGCAAGCACCGTATCGACCGCTAGCTTCCCAGGTCAGTGGCGGAAGCTGATTGACGCACCCACCAACGGCGGGCGAAACCGTTCCGAACGAGAATTCCGGCACGTTTCTTCGGGAGCCGGTCAGATTTCTCTCCTGTAATCCCCCATAACATGTCGGGACAACGATTACACCGCTCCCGGACCGATAGTACGACATGAACGATCGGACCGAGGCCGACCCGGCTCGTCGGGGCGACAGCGCTACGAGGGGTGAAACGCAGGCGACTGACGTGGCGGCCGACGTCTGCGTCTCGACCGACGCCTGTGAGACGTTCCTTCGACTGGAAGTGTCGACGGAACCGGGCTGTGTTCTCTCGTCCGTCGACGGAACGATGGACGTCATCCAGCACAATTTTCGGGCCGACGAATGTGAGGTCGTGTTGCGACGGCGGAATGGGGACGGACGGGAAACCCTCAAGGGAGGAACCATCGACGTGGCGGCCTGCCCGTTACTGGTCATGGATGACTACGGGGTGACCGCGTCGGTTTCCGACGTCACGCCGGATGGCTTCGTGGTCGACGGATACGCCCCGGACGACGACGTCGTCTGGCCGCTCGTCGAGGACTTGCGAGCGGTCACGGAGGAGATGACGATCAGAACGATCGCAAGCGCCGACGAGATTCGTCTCGAGTCGGGCCTTCGCCAGGTCGACCTCGATGCCCTGACGGAAAAACAGCACGAGGCGCTCGAACTCGCATATGACGAAGGGTATTTCGAGCGCCCCCGCCGGACGAACCAGGCCCAACTCGCCGACGAACTCGGAATTTCCAAACAGGCGTTCTCTCGTCGACTAGCCCGCGTGGAGGAGAAACTGTTCGGACAGCTTTTGGAATAGCCTGCTCCCGTGGCCTACGACGTCGTATCAACGGTCTCGTCGCCCGAGACGACGCTCCAGTCGCCGACGTCGATCTCGTTGCCGGCGAACGCGGTGTGTTCCGGATACGAGGTAAAGACGAGGTAATCGCACCGTTTTCGGAGGTGGTCGATGAGGATTTCGACGTTTCTGTCGGTCAGTACACCGAGGTTGTCGAGGAGAAGGATCGGGACGTCGGCGGCGACGTCGAACGCCTCGTAGCCGGCGATTCCCGCGATGATTCCGAGCAGTTCCCGTTCGCCCTGGCTCAACGCGTCGAGGCTCGCTTCGCGGCCGTCCCTTGCGACGACCAGTTCGAACGAGTCGGTGAGCCGTGCCGCCTCAAAGCCCGTTTCGAACTGCCCGAGGAGATCGCTCATGTGTCGTTTGAAGGATTCCCGCGTCTCGCGACGAATCCTGTCTTTTCGCGTCCGTAATGACTCGATTTTCTCCGTTAAGGTGGTCCGGCGCGCTTCGAGATCCTCACGTCGCGCTGCTTCCGCTTCCAGCGAGGACAGTTCCTCCCGCAGGTCGTCGAGTTCCGCTTCCGTGTATTTCAGTTCGCTCTCGACGTCGGTGAGCGTCTCCGTTTCTTCTTCGACCGTTTCTTCGAGTTCGGCGATCTCGGATTCCACGTCGCCGAGTCGGTCTCGGGCAGCCTCGAGGCTTTCCTCTCGCTCTGCTCGCCGCTCCTCCATGTCGGCAAGGTCCTTTTTCAGGTTCCGTTTCTGCTGGCGGCGATCCCGAATTTCGTCACGGCGGGCTTCGAGTTCCGCGATACGGTTCTCGTATGAGTCGGCCTCGTTCTGAAGGGTTTCGACGTGATTTTTAAGCCGTTCGAGGTGGTCCTCGATTGCGTCCCGGTTCACCTCCTGACCACACACCCAGCACTCGACGGTCTCTCCTAACAGGTCGTGCTGGACGGTCTCGCTCGTGAACCGGTTATCTGCCTCGTAGAACCGCCTGTTAGCCGTGTACAGTTCCCGTGCCAGGTCGGCTTCGTGTTTGACCGACTCGAACTCCGATTGCACGTCGGACAGCTCGGATTCGACGTCGTCCGCACCTTCGATGTCGATCGTTTCTAGTTCGGCTCGTTGGGATTCGATCCGGTCGTCGATGCGTTCGATAGTGTCCGACAGCCGCTGGATGCGGTCCTCGATTCGGCTTCGCTCCGCCCGAAGGTCCGTCAGATCCTCGCGTCGGTCGACGGTGGCTCCATCGGTCGAGACCCGATCGCGTTTCTCCGCGAGGGTTTCGTACTTCGTCTCGAGTTCGTCGATCCGCTCCCGAACCGACGGGATCCGATCTGCAGCGGTCTCCGCCCGCTCGAGTTCCGTCTCGACGCTGGCACGCTGTCGTTTCGTTTCCGCGATCGTCGCGTCGATGTCCTCGATGTCCAGTGGCTTCGTGAGGAGGGCTTCGAGGTCGTCGCCGTTTCGAACTGCCTTCCGAACCGGGTTCGTTTCGTCGAGCGCACCGAATAACTCGACCCGAACGCGATCGTATTCGGAACCGAGCAATGGCGACCCATCGCGAACGACGGCAGTCCCGGAGCGACGAAACGAGACCGTTGTCGTGTCCGTTTCCGTCTCCAGAACCACGCTTCCCTCGTCGGCCCCTTCCTGCAACGGTTTCCCGACGCCGAGACCGGCCTTGATGGCCGCCAGGAAGCTCGATTTCCCCTGCCAGTTCGAGGCCCTGACCGCGTTCACTCCCTCGTCGATCGTCGCGCTTCCCCGTTTGATGCCGGCGATGTTCTCGATCGTTACCTGCCACGTCATCGTTCGTGGGTCACCCCTTTGCAATCGAAGTCAGTTTCCAGCGCTTCCTCGATCGGGACCTGGTACGGGTCGTCCGTGCACGAAACGTGTACCGTCACCTCGACGTCGACGCTATCGAGGTCCGGAAATTCGCCCTTCGAGGCGAGGGACTGGAGTGCCTTCGTGATCCGACGACGTGCCTGTGTCGTCGCGAGGTCGATGCTCTCTTGCTCCCAATCGGACGTCCCCGCATTCGTCTCTTTGCTCCCGTCGAGACACTCGGTCAGGTGCCGTCGCATCGTACTTCGGGAGACGAAGGCCTCACGGAGTCGGTCAGGGTCGACCCCGTCGGTCGCGATGTCGTCCCGAACCTCTCCACGCACGACGTCGTCGTCGCCAGTGAGTGCATCGTATTCGCTGTCGAGACGGACACCCATCGTTTCACGGCCGTGTTTCTCGTAGATGCGCTTCATGAGGCGCTTGTTGAACCACTCGGTTAGGGTTCCGTATCCGTCGGGTGTTCGATCCCCCTCACCGAGCCATCGCGCGAGGAGATAGTCCCCTACGTCGTCGTAGACGCTTGCGGGGGCCGAGATATCGTATCTGTCAACGAGGAGGTCCACCTTGCATTTCGTCATCGAGTCTCCAGTTCCTAGGGGTGTCGTTCCCATAGTCTTTGCTGAGCCGATACTGCAACTGTGGACCGAATATATAATTATTCCAACTTTACGAAACAACATTGGTATGTGCTATAATATAGAAATATTTACTATTAGTGGCCCGTTGGACGTCATCAGATCGGTCCGGGGCAGTGGAACGACCGTTGACAGCGAAAGGCGTTGATGACATGTAAACCCTCGAATTTGTTCCCGTGGGGACTTACGTTTTTGATAGCGAACCAGAATTTAAGTCGTGGGCAGCCGAACAGACGAGTATAAGGTACCGACTATGGCAACGTACCCAGTCCGTGGGATCACGTGGGTCGTTGGACTGGCAATAGTAGCGGTGGTGCTGGTCGGCGTTACCGCGGCCGTCCCGACCGACGTTGGCGCGCAGCCGGCGGCGGATTCGGCCGTCGGAGCGACGAACGGAACTGCTATTTCCGAACGGTCCCACAGTCAGAGTGCACCCGTATCGAATGAAACCCAACGGTGTATCGCGTGTCACGACGACAACCACCCCGGAATGGTCAAGCAGTTCGAGCAAAGTGAACACTACGACGCCGGGGTTAACTGTCTCGACTGTCACGGTGCCAAGGACACGGAAAAGACGGCCGAAACTCACTTCGGCTCCGTCATTTCGCCACTCGTAACGCCGAAGGACTGTGAGGCGTGCCACGCCGAGGAAACCCAGGAATTCCACAACAGCCTCCACGACGAGGCTGCGTTCTTCTCGGCGTCGGCGATGTCGAACAACGACACCGGGACTGCGGCGATGCCGACCGGGTGGAACAACAACATCAAGACGAACAACGCCCGCGCGTCGGCCGAAGCAGGCTGCCAGGAGTGTCACGGGGCGAACCTCAAGGTCCTCAACGACGACGATCCGAACGCCCCTGAAGACGACGTCACGATTCAGGGTCATCCCAACCAGGGCATGGGCCGGTTGAACCCCGACGGATCCATCGGCAGTTGTGCGGCCTGTCACCCGCAACATCGATTCAGCATCGAGCAGGCTCGGACGGGGGCAAACCCCTGTAAAGAGTGTCATCTGGGCCCGGACCACCCGCAGACGGAGATCTACGAGGAGTCCAAACACAGCTCGATGTTCCACGCGAACGAGGACGAGTTCAACCTCTCGGTCGATTCGGAGGAACTCACGGCCGAGGACGTGACCGCTCCGAGCTGTGCCATCTGTCACATGTCCGGCCTGGGGGACTCGAAATCGACCCACGACGTGAGTTCCCGGCTGAAGTGGGAGGCCGAACCGGTGTACTCCTGGCCGACCTCGAAGCAGTACGAAACGGGCGAGGAGCGCTACCCGATTGCCGATGACGTTGCAACCCACTACGAACAGCAGTACAACCTCTCGGACGGGACGATCGAATCCGTCCCGACCGGCGCACCGAACCCGTTTGCGGCCCTCGAAACGCACCGGCCGGACCTGTACGAGACGTACGTGGTGGAGAACGACGAGACGTATCCGCACATCACCGAAGGCGACGAGCCCACACGGTGGGACGCGTTCGGTGGCGAATCGCAGGTGTCGGCACAGGTGAAACGGGAGCGGATGAAGCGGATATGTACCGAATGTCACACCCAGGAGTGGGTCAACTCCGAGTTCCAGAAACGCGACAACGTCATCGACATCTACAATGCCGTGTTCGTCGCGGCCGAGACGAAGTACTACGAAGAGATCAAAGGCCAGGCTCCCAAGGCCGCACCGTACGACCAGAGCTGGGTCGACTCAATCTACTTCGAGATGTGGCACCACGAAGGTCGACGCTGGCGGATGGGGGCCCTGATGAAGGGTCAGGACTACGAACACTGGGACGGCTCCTACATGGTGAAAAACGATGTCGTGAAACTCGCTCACTTCCAGTCCGTGTACGAAAACACGGACGCTGGGCGGCCGGCCCAGGAGACGAGCGAGTCCCTCCAAGCTGACCAAGGGGACGAGTCGGGAACGTTCCTCGACTGGTTGCCCAGCGGGTTGAGCGGAGTCGGGCTCGGTGCCGTCGCTACCGTCGTCGGGTTCGGAATCCCGATCGCCGGGCTGTTCTGGTGGCGGCGGACGTAGCCCACGTGTCGGTGTCGTTTCTTTCGCGGTTTTCCCCGGTTGGGGACGCTTGTCACCGATAAACGTCCGCAGCATCGTGGCGAGACTTATTTGTGATGCCCGGTCGTCTATTCAAACATCAGTGAGCGACATGGACGGGCTGCACGGGGCGTTTCTCACGCACCAAGAGGTGTCCCCATCGGGGATTGCGGACGCCAGCGAGGACGATCCAGCACGCGTGCTGTCGCACCTCCGTGCGAAGGGTGCGGAGGAGGCGTTCGTTCTCCAGACGTGTAACCGGGTGGAATACTACGTCCGGGGCGACGACGATCCCCTCCGGACGGGCATCGAAACGTTCGGGCTGCCGGGCGACGCCGTCGAAATCGCTCACGGGCTGTCCGTCGCGAGGCACGCGCTCAGGGTGGCGTCGGGACTGGAAAGTATGGTCGTCGGCGAGGACGAGATCATCGGCCAGTTTACCGAGGCCCGGGACGAGGCGGACGGGTATCTCGGTGGACCCCTGGAAGTCGTCCTCGATAAGGCCATCCGGACCGGCAAACGGGTCCGTGCCGACACCAGGATCAACGAGGGCCACACCTCGATAGCGACGGCCGCCGTCGAACTTGCCAGTCGACGGCTGGACGGTCTCGAGGGGATCGAGGCACTCGTCGTCGGGACGGGAGACATGGGCCGGCAGGTGAGCAAGACTCTGATTGACAGGGGAGCGACCGTCGTTCTCGCCAATCGGACGTACGAGACGGCGAAGTCCTGGGCCGACGAGATCGGGGCGACGGCAGTCAACGGCACCGACCTGACCCGGCAGTTGGCCGACGCCGACCTCGTCGTGAGTGCCACGGACGCTCCACACCCGATCTTTCATCGCGGGGATTTCGAGGACGCGTCGGTGGCGGTCGCCGTCGACCTGGCGACGCCGCCAGACATCGGAACGGACGTCGAGGCGGCCTCGGATACCGTCCGACTCGACCTGACGGACGTGGAATCGGTCGTCGACGACTCGAAGCACCTTCGACGGACCGCGATCGACCGGGCCGAATCGATAATCGCGTCGGAACTCGACCACCTCGAAAACCTCCTCAAACAACGCCGGGCGGAACGGATGCTCTCCGCGATCTATCGGCAGGCGGAATCTATCCGCCAGGAGGAGGCCGAACGGGCCCTTCGGTCGCTCGATTCGAGCGACGAGGCGGTCGAAGAGGTCCTCGAAACCTGCACGCAGTCGATCGTGAACCGGTTGCTAGCCACGCCCACGCAGTCGATAAAGGAGGCTGCAGTCGCGGAGAACTACGAGACCCTCGAGACCGTCGCCGACGTGTTCGAGGTTGCGGATCGAGAACGTATCGCGGCCGAGACCGAACCAGTCAACTGGTCGTCGGACGGCGAATCCGTCACCACCCAGAACAATGAAACGAACCCATAAACTCCTCCTCGGTGGCGTCGTCATCGCGGTACTGATCGGCGTCGTGGCCACGTCGATGGGCTCGACGACGCCGAAACTCGCCCCGTCCGAACTCGAGTCCGGCGAGTACGACGGGGAGTACGTTGCGCTCGAGGGGCGGGCGACGGACGTTCGGATCGGCGATACGGTCCGATTGACGGTCGTCGGCAACACGTCCGACGCCCGCGTTCCGGTCGTGGTCCGGGACGATTCGGTCCCGGCGACCTTACAGTCCGGGCAGCTCGTCATCGTCAAAGGCGAGTACGAGAACGGCCGTCTGGAGGCGTCGGAGGTCCTCGTGCGTTCACACGAGGACTAGTCGGACGCACAATCAGTCGGACGCACAATCAGTCGGACGCACGGTCGAGTTTCGTTTCCAATCGGGCCACCCGTCGCTGGAGGTAGTACAGATAGCCCAGCAGCAACAGGAACACGATGCCGTATGCGACGAGAAGTTTCGTATACATGCTTATCGACCTTCCCCCATCCGCACGAGCGTGTCGCGGGCGTGGTGGACGCGGATTCGTAGCGAAGCCAGGACTCCGAACAACAGCATGGCCGCGGCAATCGCGAAAAGCAGCGTCACGGGATCAAGGATCGTCTCGCCGGTCGATCCGCCGATCGTCGGCGCGTGAAACGTGGGATTCCAGAGTCGCGTCGAGAGATACGAAACGGGGATGGTCACGAACCCGACGGCCCCGTACACTGCAGCGTACCGGTCCTCGGTACCGCGGGTCGACTGGAACACGAGGAGATACCCCAGATAGACCAGCCACGTCACGAACAGCGTCACCAACCGGACGTCCGCCCACGACCAGTAGGTTCCCCACATCTCGCTCGCCCAGATGCTGCCCATTACGAGGGTACCCGTGAGGAAAACGAACCCGACTTCCCCGCTGCCGTGGGCCACCAGATTCCAGTACCGGGTGCGGGTCCGCAGGTACTGGATGCTCGCCCCGAAGGTCACCAACAGCGCGACCCCGCTCGTCCAGGCGAGCGCGATGTGCCAATAGCTGATGTAGTTCACCGGCGTGTTCGCACCGTACATGATCGGTTCCGTCAGTGCGAACATCCCGACGAAC
This sequence comes from Natrialbaceae archaeon, assembly GCA_046710005.1. Classification (GTDB taxonomy): domain Archaea; phylum Halobacteriota; class Halobacteria; order Halobacteriales; family Natrialbaceae; genus DATFIX01. Next base: position 242 of record JBKEGM010000039.1, on the reverse strand, counting down.
GAGGCCACGCCGAACGCTCCGACCCCGGAAAGTACCAGTCGGGACTGACTCACCCGTTCGATAACTCCCATAGGACGTTGACGGTCTCGCGTGTGTATCAAAATTTTGGTCGCGTCGCAAAGCGGTCTAGAGTTTGGTCGGAAATAGCTGGATTCGTCGTTGTCAGCGGCGGTGTCTTCAACGTAGTGGAGTGTGAACTCGTGTTCGCCGGCGGTTGTGACGGCTTTGCGAGTATCGGTACC